>NZ_JAGMUE010000285.1:0-1142 GCF_019049165.1 Streptomyces sp. AC627_RSS907 | reverse complement strand
TCGCGGCGGATGGTGTTGAGGCGGGTGATGAGGGGGGCGATGGTGCGGCCCTCGCGGGCGGCGGCGGCCCAGTCGCGGGGTTTGAGCTGGTACTTCTCCGAGTCGAGGTATTCCTCGCTGCCTTCGCGCAGGGGGGTGTTCTCGCAGAGTTCGTAGCCGCTGTAGATGCCCCAGGTGGGGGAGAGGGTGGCGGCGAGGACGGCGCGGACCTCGAAGGCGGGGCGGCCGCCGTGCTGGAGGTAGGCGTGGAGGATGTCGGGGGTGTTGGCGAAGAGGTTGGGCCGCATGTAGGAGGCGGCGTCCCCGGACAGCTCGGTGAGGTACTCGGTCAGTTCCTGTTTGGTGTTGCGCCAGGTGAAGTAGGTGTAGGACTGCTGGAAGCCGATCTGGGCCAGGGTGTGCATCATCGCGGGGCGGGTGAAGGCCTCCGCCAGGAAGATGACGTCGGGGTCGGCGCGGTTGATCTCGCCGATGACCTTCTCCCAGAAGACGACGGGTTTGGTGTGGGGGTTGTCGACGCGGAAGATCCGTACGCCGTGGTCCATCCAGAACCTGAGGACGCGGACGGTCTCGGTGACGATGCCGTCGGGGTCGGCGTCGAAGGCGAGGGGGTAGATGTCCTGGTACTTCTTCGGGGGGTTCTCGGCGTGGGCGATGGTGCCGTCGGGGCGGTGGTGGAACCACTCGGGGTGTTTGTGGACCCAGGGGTGGTCGGGGGAGCACTGGAGGGCGAGGTCGAGGGCGACCTCCAGGCCCAGCCGGGAGGCGCGGCCGACGAAGTGGTCGAAGTCGTCGATCGTGCCGAGGGCGGGGTGGACGGTGTCGTGTCCGCCTTCGGGGGAGCCGATGGCCCAGGGGACGCCGACGTCGTCGGGGGTGGCGGAGAGGGTGTTGTTGCGGCCCTTGCGGTGGGTGGTCCCGATGGGGTGGACGGGGGGGAGGTAGACGACGTCGAAGCCCATCGCGGCGATGGCGGGCAGCCGGCGGGCGGCGGTGCGGAAGGTGCCGTGGGGCTGTTCGGGGGTGCCCTCGGAGCGGGGGAAGAACTCGTACCAGGCGCCGTAGAGGGCGCGTTCGCGTTCGACGAGCAGGGGCAGCGGGTCGGAGGTGGTGACCAGCTCCCGCAGCGGGTGCCGGGCCAG
>NZ_JAGMUE010000284.1:0-689 GCF_019049165.1 Streptomyces sp. AC627_RSS907 | reverse complement strand
GGCCACGAGCCCGCCGGACCTGGCGGAGGTGGCGCGCTCCGGGGACGGTGCGAGCGAAGCCGACCGTGCCCACCGCGGGACGACGCCGGGCGCCGCGCTGGACCCGGGGGAGGAGGAGATCTATCCGGTCGAGGGCGCGCAGGGCAGCGCGTACGGCGGCGATGGCGCGCCCCCCGGCGCGTACGACACCACCGGCGCGCTGGACAGCGCCTACGGTGCCGCCGACGGCGTCGCCGACGCCACGGCCGCCCTCGCGGACGCGTTCAGCGCCGAGCACGCAGCGGGGTACGGGGCGGGGGAGGAGGCCGACGGGGCGGCGTACGGGGCGCCGGAGGGCGCGGCCGGCAGCGCCGAACTCGTGGGCCGGGTCGCGGACTCGGTGCGGCGCACCGCCGCCTTCCTCGTCGGTCGCCGCGCCGCCCCGGGCGACCCCGTCGCGAACGGTGCCTTCCTCAGCGGCGAGCAGTCGCTCCTGTTCGGCCACCCGCTGCACCCGACGCCCAAGAGCCGCGACGGGCTCTCCGAGGCGGAGGCCCGGGCCTACTCGCCCGAGCTGCGCGGCTCGTTCCCGCTGCACTGGTTGGCCGTGCGGCCCTCCGTGCTCGCCGCCGACTCGGCCTGGACCGAGCGTGGCCGCACCGTGCCCGCCGAGCGGCTCGTCACCCTGGTCGCCGGCGCGGTGCCGGCGC
>NZ_JAGMUE010000283.1:0-641 GCF_019049165.1 Streptomyces sp. AC627_RSS907 | reverse complement strand
TGCTGCTGACGCTGATGAACCTGCGCGGGGTCAAGGAGTCGGGCAAGCTCTTCGCGATCCCCACCTACGTCTTCGTCGCGGGCGTCTTCCTGCTGATCGCCTGGGGCGCCTTCCGCGGCCTGGTGCTCGGCGACTCCATGCACGCGCCCACCTCCGACTACGAGATCCACGCGGAGAAGACCGGCCTCGCCGGGTTCGCGCTGATCTTCCTGCTGCTGCGCGCGTTCTCCTCCGGCTGCGCGGCGCTCACCGGCGTCGAGGCCATCAGCAACGGCGTGCCCGCCTTCCGCAAGCCCAAGAGCAAGAACGCGGCCACCACGCTGCTGATGATGGGCACCCTGGCGGTCACCATGTTCTGCGGCATCATCGGCCTGGCCATGGCCACCGACGTGAAGATGGCGGAGAACCCGGCCAAGGACCTGCTGCACAACGGCGAGCCGGTCGGCGCCGCCTTCACCCAGGACCCGGTCATCTCGCAGGTCGCGGCGGCCGTCTTCGGCGACGGGTCGTTCCTGTTCGTGGTGCTCGCCGCGGCCACCGCGCTCGTGCTGTTCCTGGCCGCCAACACCGCGTACAACGGCTTCCCGCTGCTCGGCTCGATCCTGGCCCAGGACCGCTACCTGCCGCGCCAGCTCCACACC
>NZ_JAGMUE010000282.1:0-711 GCF_019049165.1 Streptomyces sp. AC627_RSS907 | reverse complement strand
AAGCTGTCGCGCGCTGCTCGCGATGGCGGTCAGTGAGGGTGGGGGCGGGGTGGGGGCACCGTGGCTGAGCTGCAGGAAGACTCAACCCAGGACGGGTCGGCCCGGGGTCGTGAACGCGCGTTTTGCTTTTTCGGGTCTGCCACGCTGACATCCCGTCCGCAATACACCCGGACAGTCATCACAAAGCGGTCCACGCAACGTCAGTGGGCCCTTTTTTCTGCCCTGATGTTCGCGGCCGGCGTCCGCGCCCGAGGTCATGAAGTGGATGCGTAGCGAGAAGCGGGCGCTTCGTTTTCACGACAGAAGTGTCACGTCAAGAGAAGTGACAAGAGAAGTGTGGAGTGTGATGCCATGAACCGAGTCGGCAGAGACTCACGCCGGTTAGCCCGAAGGCTCAGAGAACCATCGGCGCGCATCGGTCTGTCCGTTCTCCTCCTGGCCGGCGGCGCCGTGGGAGCGACGACGGGGCCCGCCGCCGCTTCGGCCGACGACGGCACGCTCACGGTCCAGGTGCTGCGCGACTTCTTCGGCACCGGCGTGGTCAACGCGACGATGGACGTGCCGCAGCGGGGCATGAAGGTGCAGGTCACCGACCGCGACGGGCACGTCGTCAACGGCGTCACGGATGCCACGGGGAAGGTCGTGGTGGAGGGGTCGACGGAGCTGGAGGGCGGTCGGTACCGCGTCGACGTCACCGTTCCGGCCCCGTAC
>NZ_JAGMUE010000281.1:0-585 GCF_019049165.1 Streptomyces sp. AC627_RSS907 | reverse complement strand
CATCAGGGCGTGTACGTCGCCGGCGCGGGCCCTGCGCGCCGGCGACGTACACGCCCTGATGTGGTCCGGAGGCGTCCCCACCCCGACGCTGGAGGTGCTCGCGAGGGCGATGCCGCTGCGGTTGTTGCCGCTGGACGCCCTGGGGCGGGAGCTGCGCACCGCGTACGGAGCCGTGTACGCGCCGGTGACCTTGCCTTCCGGCGCGTACGGGCTGCGCGAACCGGTGCGTACGGTCGGGGTCAGCAACTACCTGGCGGCGCGCGGCGACGTGCCCGCGCGGGTCGTGCGGGCGTTGCTGCGGGTCGTCTTCGGGCGCTGGCGCGAGTTGCTGCGCGAGGTGACCGCCGGCGCCCGCCTCGAACCCCGGTTCGCCATCGCCACCGGCGTCGTGCCCCTCCACCCGGGGGCCGTCGACTACTACCGGTCGGTGTACGGCTGACGCGGCCCGTGGCTCGCGGCTCGGCGGCCTGGCCTGGGCACGCCGCGACGCGACCGGGTGGGCGAGCGAGTGGGGTCGCGGTCCGGTGACGGGTCGTACGGGCTACGGCGTCGCGGCGGCGGGCAGTCGCAGTTCCACCGCGAGGC
>NZ_JAGMUE010000280.1:2487-126612 GCF_019049165.1 Streptomyces sp. AC627_RSS907 | reverse complement strand
CAGGGCTCCCGGCTCCCGGCTCCCGGCTCCCGGCTCCCGGCTCCCGGCTCCCGGCTTGCCAGTCTTTTAGTGTAACCGACACCGTGTGACAATATGGTCAACTTTCCCTGAACGAGGGAAAGTTGACCACCGAAGCTCGCCGAGATCGCCAGGTCCACCGGTGTCGCCAGCGCTTGGGCCCACGGCAGTACGGGCAGCCCCAACTCGGCGAACAGCTCACGGATCCCGGCTTGGAAAGCGGAGGATCCCGTTGACGTGACGAGGAGTTGTACCCGGAAGTCGTTGTGGAACAGGGGGAGGACGTCGAGCAGGCGCCCGGCGGAGGTGACGTTGTGGACCAGCAGCAGTACGTGGCGGGACGAACGTCGGCTGGCCCACCGGTGGGAGTCCTCACCGACCGGCACCCGTACCGGGAGAGGCTCGGCTGGCCTCACGGGTGCCTCCTGGGTGGACGTGGTGTGATCGACAAGGCCACCTTAGCCAGCCCTGGCGGCCGGATCCGCCGGGGTGTGGCCGGCGCGGGCCCGGCCCTTCGCTCCGACCGGCACAAGACCCTCACCGCGGCTCCCGCGTGTGCGCCGGGGGAGAAGCGGTGGTGTTCTTTACAGTCCTTTGATGCGACATGTGCCTAACTGGGCCTTGCTTTCGTCGGCATCGGCGCCCGTCCTGCTGGCCGGAGGCTGGATGATTGCGGGGCTGCTCGCGGGCCCCACGTACGACCCTGCGGCTCAGACGATCAGCGTACTGGCGGCTGACGGCGCTCCGGGGGCGTGGGTGATGACCGGAGCGCTGGTGGCTCTGGGCGTCTGTCACCTGATCACTGCCTGGGGACTGCGCGTGGCCGCCGGTGCCGGCCGTGTGGCGCTGGGGGGCGGTGGAGTGGCGGCGTTGGCGGTGGCGTTGTTCCCGGCGCCGAGCAGTGGGGGCTCGCTGCGGCACGGTTCCATCGCTGCGGTCGGATTCGTCCTTCTGGCGGTGTGGCCGCTCCTGGCCGCCGTTCGCGGCGCAGCCGCTCCGTGGGGGTTGCGGCCGGCACCGTCGATCGCGGCGACCGCCGTGATGGGCCTGGGCGCGGCATGGTTCCTGCTCGGCGTGCACCTTCACGGCGCCATCGGCGTGGCCGAACGGTTCGTGACCTCGTTCCAGTCCCTGTGGCCCTTCGTGGTCGTCGCCTCCTGCATCCGCCACCCGGGGAGTTCGTAGGGCCGTCGGCGCCGCTTGACCTCAACCAGACTCGAGCTCCTAGGTTCGTTCCAGTGCCGCGGGAACCCGCCGGCGGTGCTTCAAAGGAGGTTCCTCATGACCGAGCGCGGCGCCGCCGTCGAGATTCCCGACCGATACCGCTACGCCGTGATCCCGCACATCGTGGTCGACGACGCCGCGGCAGCGATCGATTTCTACCAGCGGGCGTTCGGCGCCCGTGAGGACTTCAGGATCGATGGTCCGGACGGTGGCATCCTGCACGCCGAGATCACCATCGGGCGGTCGGCACTGATGCTGGGGGACGCAGGCGTGGACGAGGGGGAGGGCGGGAACGTCGCCCCGCCGGTGTCGCTCGGCGGGGGCACATCCGTCATGCTGCACGTCTTCGTGCCGGACGTCGACGGCCTGGCGGAGCGCGCGGAGGCTGCCGGCGCCGAGGTCCTCCAGCCGCCGACGGACATGTTCCACGGTGACCGCACCGCCATCCTCAAGGACCCGTCGGGGCACGTCTGGGTATTTCTGACCCACGTGGAAGACGTCTCTGAGGAGGAGCTGCGGCGCCGCCTGGCCGCCGCCGTATGACCGCGCGCGGGGGCGACGCCCGTCCGCCCGAACCGCCGTACTTCCCGCAACAGGGGGCGCACCTCGCGGCCGCGGCGAGTAGCGTCGTACTGATGACGTGTCGTGAGGCGGTCGGCACGGCAGGGGGTGGGCATTGGGTAGACGGCTGAGTGGGACACCGCACTGCAGCCCGCCGACGAGGCGGCGCGGCAGGTGGAGTTGTGCAACCGCAAGCTGTGGGCGCCGGCGAACAACATCTCCGACGCCGGTTTCACGCCCGTGATCGACTGGGTGATACCCGACCGCGCGCAGTCGGACTTCTTCGTCTCCCTCCTGCGGGATCGCCAGGTGTTGTTCGTCGTTCTCGCTCCGGGCATCGAGACGTGCCGGTACCGCGACACCCTCCGTGATCCGAGGGAGCGGTTCGACTTCGTCGGCTACGAGGTTCTCGACGCCCGCGTGAAGCGCGAACCCGGTGACCGCGGCTGGTGGTTCGACACCGCGGCCCTTGCTCCCGAGGAGACCGCTGATCGCGTCCTCCGGGAAGCACACCATCGCGGCGTGGTGACCTGACCCACAGCGGCGAGCCGTCGGTTCACTTGGATTCGAGCCGGCCCAGGGGGTGGGTGCCCGCGGAGAGGGCCCGCCGCACAGCCGCCCAGCCGGAGCTCTCGACGTCGAGTGCGTGACGGAGGTAGGCCAGGGTGACCTGCTGGACGAGGGCGACGTGCGAGGGGTTCTCGTCGGTGGTCTCCGCGACTTCGTAGCCGGATATGCCGCCGAGGAAGTGCTCCGCCCCGAACAGGGTGAGGAGGCTCTTGTCGCCGGGGCTGAGGACGTACGGGTCGGTCGTCCAGTCCGCTCCTCGTACGGTCAGCGGCAGGTCGTCCCGGTCGCCCGCGACCACGAGGGCCGGGGCGGTCATCCGGGTGAAGTCCGGGTGCCTGAGCCACGGCAGGTGCTCGGCCGCGAAGGGTGTCAGGTCGTCCCCGCCGTTGCCGGCCGTGGCGAGCAGCACGCCCGCCCTGACCCGCGCGTCGGACAGGTCCTCGGCCTCGCCGGTCTCCGGGTCGCGGACGCGCAGGCCCAGCAGGATGCCCGCCGTCTGGCCACCGAAGGAGTGTCCGGCCGCCGCGACACGGCTTCGGTCGACACGCCCGCCGAGGCCGGGGACGGCCGCTTCACTGCGCGACCGGCTGTCGGCGGAGCGGGACCGGATCGACAGCCGGATCGCCGAACTGGCCGGTGCCCGGGACAGGCTCGACTCAGTGATCACCGGCGCCGCCAGGAACCTGCGCACGGGCCGGTCCTGCCGGACGTGATGGCGCGGACCGCCCGGCACGGCGTGCCGGGGCGCGACGCTCATCGGGGGAATGCTGCGGCTGACGACGCTGCCGGCGCCGAGACCGACCCGTATCCGATACGGACGCCGGGCAGGACCACCGCGTTGCCGCCGATCCACACCTTGTCCGCGATCACGATCGGTTCGGAGAACCGCCCGAAGTCGGGCCGGGCGGTGCGGCTCACCCGGGGGTGAGCTGGTGGTCGGCCCGGACGTGGCTCTTGGGCGGCAACTCGGTGATGAGGACCGTCCGGAGGCGGTCTCCTTGGCCGACGATGACCTGCTGGGCGGGGAAGTAGTCGAGGAGGACCTGACGGCACCGGTCGCACGGAGGAACAACGCCGCGGTCGTGGTCGCCCACGGCAAGCGGATTTCGACGGTGTGCCGGTTCCTCCGGGTCAGCGTCGCCGGGGGCCACGCTGCCGGGTGTGCCGGCACGGGCGGTGCGGTGAGGGCGCGGCCGTGCGCCCGCACGGTCCCGCCGGAGCCCACTCGCATCCGGGACGGGCGCTGGGAGGCGCCGGTCTCACCCGGGTCCGGGTCCGCGAGGCGGCCCGGACGTGCCCTTCGGGGGCGGACCGTGCGCGTATGCCGGACGACGGGCCGTCGCCACCGCCACCGCCGCCGCACCGAACCGTCCGCCCCGGCACGGTGTTCGGCGACGGGCCCGGTCACCGTCGGATCCCCGGCCCCGCGGTACGGGACTCAGTCGGCCGGTGCGAGGCCCCGCTCGAGTTCCTCCACGGCGTCCGTCCACAGGCCGGGCAACCGCTCACCGTGAGGCAGGGCGGGGTCGACCGTGAAGGAGACCTCCGCCCAGTCGGCGAAGAAGGCCAGGCCCACACCGCAGAGGTGGCCCGGCAGGAGCAAGGGCAGCAGGGCGGCCCCCGTGACGTTGGTGCTGCCCAGCGCGCCGCCCTCGGCCAGTGGGACGGACGTGGCCACCATCGCCGTGACCTTCGGCGAAGTGATCTGCCGCATGTACCAGGCCGTGGGCCCGGCCGGCATGTACCGGACCAGGTCATGGATGGCTTGCCGCCGCGGCCTCCGCTTCACCGCCGAGGTCGCCGACGCGACGCGTGCCAGCCGTCGGGACGGCGAGGCCTCGGACAGGGGGAGCCGCACGGGGACGGCGAAGGTGCGGTTCCCCCACGTCTGCTCCTCGTCGTGCCGACGGGCGTCGACGGGCAGCAGCGCCGACGCACGCCGCAGGGGCACGCCCGCCTCCCGTGACCACCTGCCCAGTGCTCCGGCCAGCGCCGTGAGATGCACGTCGTTCGCCGACACCCCGTGTGCCGTGCCGATCCTCAGCAGCCTCTCCAGGGGCGCCCGGGCCCGCAGGAGTCGCCGTTGTCCGCTGGGCACGAAGGGCGGCGCGGGTCGCCGGCCGGGTACGGGGAGGACGTCGAACGCGTACTTCGCTCCGAGACCCAGCGCCATGACCGTCCTGCGCAGAAGCTCCCCGCGGCCCCGCGGCGCGGGGAGCGGCCTGCGGGCGGGCTCCCCGGTGCCGAGCAGGGTCCGGAACGCCAGGGCCGCGGCGACGCCGTCCTGGCACACGTGCTCGAACCGGTAGCACACGGCGTACTCGTCCGGAACCCGGCCGTGTACCAGCCACAGCCCCCAGGGAGCGTCGCGGGGGAGCGGTGCGCCGAGGGCGGTCTCCAGGGGTGACCGCGTCGCGTCCGGCCCGGCCGACACCACTTCGTGGACGTGGCGTTCCAGGGTGAAGGTCTCGTCCGGTCGCCACACGGGGGGCCGCGCGGTCCGCTCCAACCGGTGGGTCAGCATGGGCAGTTTCGGCAGGTGCATCCCGACGTAGGCCCGGAAGTCCGCCAGCCGCGGCGGTCGGCCGCTGAGATACGCGATGCCACCGGTGTCCCAGTGGGCATCGGGATGGGCCCGCTCCAGCCTGAGGTACGCGCGGTCGATGGGATGGGTACGCACGTCAGCGGACATGGTCACCATGCTTCCGGTCGGGAGGTCCGGGGTCGGGCCGCGCAGCGGCCGGCGGTGAAGACGGGACGGGCCGGGCGGCGGACGGGCTCGGAGAGCAAGCGGTCGCTCGAACGGGCGACATCGGGGCGGGATGCACAAGGTAGACGGCTCTCGTGTCGGGGTCGCGGCCTCCGAGGGGTCTTCCACACGTTCGGACGACGTGTTCGAGTACGCGTTCGTCAACATGTCGCACGGGCGGACTCCCTTCAAGGGTGAGTGTGAGGGGGTACGGGTTCTTCTGTGCTCCGCCACCTGCCACTGTGCTCGAAGTGTGTTCGACGCGTCCGAGGGGGAGGCCGAGGATGAGGGTGGGTGAGTCGGTGGTGCCGGAGCGATTACTCACGTCCGCCCCCGCGTGGCGTGACCCGGCGGAGACACGGTGGTGAACGTCGCCCTCACCGGTGCCACCGGCTTCCTCGGCCTGCGTCTGCTGCGGTGCCTCCTGGAGCGGCACCGAACGCTGACCCTGCTCACCCACTCGGCTTCGGCGGACACCCTCGGCCGCATCACCCGGTTCCTCGCGTCGACCGGGGCGCCGGAAGGGCTGACCGCGGAACTCCCCGCGAGGGTGCGGGTGGTGCCCACCGATCTCAGCCGGCCCCGCATGGGGCTGTCGGCGGCGTTCTTCGGGGAACTGGCCGACGAACTCGACGCCATCTGGCACAGTGCCGGGTCCATCAACCTGCAGGGCGACCTGGCGTCGTTGCGCCGCGTCAACGTCGAAGGCACCCGGGCCGTCCTGGAGTTGGCCGCCGCCGGACACCGCCGACCGGTGGTCCACCACGTCAGCACCGCCTTCGTGGCCGGAGCGCGACGCGAGGGGGTCGTCTACGAGGACGAACTCGACGACGCCCACGACTTTGAGAACTCCTACGAACGATCCAAGTACGAGGCCGAAGTCCTGGTGCACGCATGGGCGCGCGCACACCACCGGCCCGTCGTCGTACTGCGGCCGAGCATCCTGGTCACGGACCACCCACCGCACCCGGACCTGCCCCGGCATCCGCTGCAGGTCATGGACCAGTTGATGGGCGAGGCGCTGCGCACCGCCGGTCACGTCGGCACGCGTCACCCCGGGCCCGACCGTCCCGTGCTGCGACTGGTCGGCCGGCGCTACGGCCACCTGAACATGATGCCCGTCGAGGACGCGGCGACGGCCATGGTGCGCCTGTCGGACCGGGAGCCGTCCGGCAGGGTCGACACCTACCACGTCGTCCACGACCACGACGTCCCCGTATCCGCCGTCACCGAACTCATGGAGCGGCTCGCACCGTTGCGGGCCCGCCTGGTCGACAGGAGACCCGACGACGTGTCCGCCCTCGAAGCCTCCATGGACTTCTATCCCGGCATCACCCCCTACCTGAGCCATCTCCGCCGCTACGACGACACCCGGGCGCGCACCGTTCTCGGGCCTCCCCGGTCGGTCACCCGGGTGGACGTCGACTACCTGCTGTCCGGTCTTCGGCCGGCCCACCCGGTGCGTCCGGCGGGTACGCCGACGGGCGGACCGCACTGAGGCCGCGCCCGGACCTCCCACCGACCCCTGCCTCGTCCGCACGCCTCCCCCTGGAGACCGCCCTTGTCCGCTCCCGCCCGGCCCCGCAGCACCGACGCGCATCCGCCGTTCTCACCCGAAGCGGTCACCACCTGTACCCGGCGCTTCCGGGAGCACGTACACATCGTCACCGACAGCACCCGTCAGGCACGCGGCCTGGTCCTCGGCCCGCGGCCGTCCGGCGAGGTCGTCGGCACCTTGCCGCCGCTGTATCCGGAGTGGCTCGGCGGGCGCACCTTCTGTGAAGCCCACGGCGTCCGCTTCCCCTACGTGGCGGGGGAAATGGCGAACGGCATCGCGACCACCCGGATGGTCACCGAGATGGCCCGGGCCGACATGCTCGGCTTCTTCGGGGCGGCGGGCCTCGGGCCGCCGGAGGTCGAGCGTGCCGTGCGCGAGCTGGCCGGCCGACTCGAGGGCAGGACGAACTGGGGCGTGAACCTCATCCACTCACCGGCCGAACCGGAGCTCGAACACCGGGTCGCGAAGCTGCTGCTGCACCACCGGGTGCCCTGCGTATCGCTGTCGGCGTACATGGAACTCACCCCTGCCGCGGTGCTGTGCGCGGCCCGCGGACTGCGCCGGGACGGTGACGGACGGATCCTGCGGCCCACCCGGATCCTCGCCAAGGTCTCCCGGCCCGAGGTGGCCGAGAGGTTCCTCTCGCCCGCACCGCCCGACCTGCTGCGCCGACTCGTGGAGCAGGGCGAGCTCAGTGCCGAGGAGGCCGAACTGGCCCGCCGGGTACCGGTGGCCGAGGACATCACGGTGGAGGCCGACAGCGGCGGGCACACCGACAACCGGCCCCTGGGCTCCCTGCTGCCCCGCGTGCTGACGCTGCGCGACGACCTCGCCCGGCGCCTCGGCCACCGCCGCCCGGTCGGCGTCGGTGCCGCGGGAGGGCTGGGGACGCCCGCCGGGATGGCGGCGGCGTTCGCGCTGGGAGCCGCCTACGTGGTGACGGGGTCGGTGAACCAGACGGCCACGGAGGCCGGTGTCTCGGACGACGCCAAGGACCTGCTCGCGCAGGCCGACGTCGCCGACGTGGCCATGGCCCCCGCGGCGGACATGTTCGAGCTGGGCGTCACACTCCAGGTGCTCCGCCGGGGCACCATGTTCGCCCCCAGGGCCACCCAGCTGTACACCGCCTACCGGGCGTACCCGTCCCTGGAGGAACTCCCCCGCGACGTGCGGACGAAGCTGGAGCGGGACGTCCTGCGCGCCTCCGTCGACGAGGTGTGGGAGCGGACCAAGCGGTTCTGGGAGGTACGCGACCCGGGGCAGATCGCTCGGGCGCGGAGCGACCCCAAGCACCGGATGGCGCTGGTCTTCCGCTGGTACCTGGGCAACTCCAGCCGGTGGGCCATCGACGGGGACACCACCCGGCGGGCCGACTACCAGATCTGGTGCGGCCCGGCGATGGGCGCGTTCAACCGGTGGACGGCGGGCGGCTTCCTCGCCGAGCGGGCGAACCGCACCGTGGTGCAGATCGCGCTCAACCTCCTCGAGGGCGCGGCCGTCCACACCCGGGCCCACCAGCTGCGGACCTACGGCGTCCCGGTTCCGGCCCCGGCGTTCGCGTACACGCCGCGCAGGCTCGCGTGACCGCGGCCCCCACCCCGTAAGACGACGCCCACGAAGAAGGGGAGAGCCCGTGTCCGCCACCCACCCCCCGCAGATCCCCGTCGCCGTGGTCGGCATCGGCGCCCTGGCCCCGGGCGCGACGACCACCACGGAGTTCTGGCGGAACGTACTCGCGGGCCGGGACCTGATCACCGACGTGCCCCCGTCACGCTGGCTCGTCGAGGACCACTACGACCCCGACCCCGCCGCGCCCGACAAGACCTACGCGCGCCGAGGGGCGTTCCTGCCCGAGGTCGGCTTCGACCCGCTGGCCTACGGCATCCCGCCCGCCGACCTCCCCGCCACCGACACCAGCCAGTTGCTCGCCCTGATGGTGGCCGACCAGGCCCTCACCGACGCCGGCGGACTGTCGGGTGTGGACCGCGAAAGGGTCGGCGTCGTCCTCGGCGCGGCCTCGCTGGAGCTGCTGAGCCACATGCAGGGGCGGACACAACGCCCGGTGTGGCTGAAGGCGTTGCGCGAGAACGGTGTCCCGGAAGCCGAGGCGCAGGCAGTGTGCGACACCATCCTGGACCACTACACGCCCTGGCAGGAGTCGACCTTCCCCGGGCTCCTGGGGAACGTCGTCGCGGGACGCATCGCCGGCAGGTTCGACCTGCACGGCACCAACCACACCACCGACGCCGCGTGCGCCAGCTCGTTCGCCGCCCTGTCGACCGCCGTCGCGGAACTCTCGCTGGGCCGCGCCGACCTGGTCCTCAGCGGTGGTGTCGACACCCTGAACGACATCGGGATGTTCCTGTGTTTCTCGAAGACGCCCGCGCTGTCGCCCACCGGGGACTGCCGGCCCTTCTCCCACCAGGCCGACGGCACGATGCTCGGTGAGGCCGTCGTGATGTACGCGCTCAAGCGGCTGTCCGACGCGGAACGTGACGGCGACCGGATCCACGCGGTGATCCGGGGGATCGGCAGCTCGTCCGACGGCAGGGGGACGGCGATCTACGCGCCCCTGCCCGAGGGCCAGGCACGGGCGCTGCGACGCGCGTACGAGCAGGCGGGCTACGACCCCGGCACCGTGGAACTGGTCGAGGCACACGGCACCGGTACGAAGGCGGGGGACGCCGCCGAACTCGCCGCGCTGCGCACCGTGTTCGAGGAGAGCGGGCGTACGGACCGTCAGTGGTGCGCGATCGGCTCGGTGAAGTCGCAGATCGGTCACACCAAGTGTGCCGCGGGTGCCGCCGGACTCCTCAAGGCGGTCATGGCCCTGCACCACAAGGTCCTGCCGCCTACCATCAAGGTCGAGCGCCCCCATCCCGCGCTGCGGTCGCGGGACAGCCCGTTCTACGTCAACACCGAGACCCGGCCGTGGGTACGGGCACCCGGCCACCCCCGCCGGGCCTCGGTGTCCAGCTTCGGCTTCGGCGGCAGCAACTTCCACGTCACCCTGGAGGAGTACGTGCCGTCCCCGGGGGCCGGCCGCCAGGCGTGGCGCAGCCGGAGCGCGCCCACGGAACTCGTCCTGTTCAGCGCCCCCTCGCCGACTGCCCTGCTGGCGCGGACCCTGGACGGGGACCGCCCGCTCACGGAGGTCGCGAGGGAGAGCCAGGCCGGGTTCGGACCCGCCGACGAGGTGCGCCTGGCCGTCCTGGCCACCGACACCGACGACCTGCGCGACAGGTTCGCGCAGGCAGCCGAGGCCATCAGGCGGCGGCCGCACACCCCGTTCTCCACCCCGGGCGGGGTGCACTACGGCACCGGAACTCCCGGCCTCGGCAAGGTGGCCTTCCTCTTTCCCGGGCAGGGCGCCCAGTACGTCGGCATGGGGGCGGGCCTCGCCCTGCTCGCCCCCGCCGCGCAGACGGTCTGGGACCGCCTGGCAAGCGTCCGGTTCGAGGGGCGCACCCTGCACAGCGTGGTCTTCCCCCCTCCCGGCTTCACCGACGAGGAACGGGACGCCCGAACCGCCCTGCTGAACGCCACCGAATGGGCGCAGCCGGCGCTCGCCGTGCACAGTCTGGCCCTTCTCGAGGTGGTGCGCGGCCTCGGGCTGAGGCCCGACTGCGTGGCAGGCCACAGCTTCGGCGAACTGGTGGCCCTGCACGCGGCCGGAGCCCTGGACGCCGAAACCCTGGTCGCGCTCGCCCGCAGGAGGGGCGAGTTGATGCGCGCGGCGGCCGGCACACCCGGGGCCATGCTGGCGGTGGCCGCGAGCCCGGAGCGAGTGACGGCCGTCCTTGCCGAAGCGGGCGTGCGAAGCGTATGGCCGGCGAACCACAACGCGCCGGACCAGGTCGTGGTCTCCGGCGAGAGGGCGGCGATCGAGGCCGCCGAGCGGGAACTGGACGCCGGAGGCATCCCCCATCGCAGGCTGGAGACCGCGCACGCCTTCCACAGCCCGCTGGTCGCCTCGGCGACCGGCCCGCTGTCGGACTTCCTGTGTGACCTGACCGTCACGGCGCCCGTGATCGATGTGTACGGCAACGCGGACGCGGCGCCGTACCCGGGGGACCCCGACGAGGTGCGCCGACGGATCGCCGAGCACCTGGCCTCGCCCGTGCTGTTCAGCGAGCAGGTCGAGGCGATGTACGCCGCGGGAGTGCGGACGTTCGTCGAGATCGGCGCCGGGTCCGCACTCACCGGCCTGGTCGGGCGGATCCTCGGTGCACGCGCCCACGTGGCGGTGGCCCTGGACCGCCGGGGACACGACGCAGCCGACACCCTGCACGACGCGCTCGGCAGACTGGCCGCGCACGGTGCGCAGGTGGACCACGGCTTCCTCTGGACGCCGTACGGACCGTCAGGGACAGCAGCGAAGGAGCGCGAGCCGCGCATGACCGTGCAGATCAGCGGTGCCAACTACGGTCAGCCCTATCCCCCCGAGGGAGGGGCTGCCGAACTGCCGCCACCGAACCCGCCCCGCGGCCTGCCGGTGCCGGCGGCTGCCGTGACGCCCGCACCGGCCCCGGCGCCCGCAGCATCCGCGACGCCCGCACCGGTCCCTTCGCCCGCGCCGGCCGCCGAGCCCGTACCCGTACCCGAGTCGACCGATGCGGCCCTGCCGGCCGATCCCCACTGGCCGGCCCTGGTCGAGAACGTGCAGCGTCAGGCGGCGGAGGCCCACGCGGCCTGTCACCGCATGCTGGTCGACAGCCACATGGCGTTCCTGAGGATGACCGAGACGACCCTGGCCGCGATCCTGGGTGCGCCGCGTGAGGCCGATCCGGCACCGCCTCCGCCGCTCCCGTCGCCTCCGGCCGCCCCGGCACCGCAGACCGCGTCCATGCCGCCCGTCCCCGGTCCCGTTCCAGGTCCCGTTCCCCGGACGTCCGCCCCGGCTCCCGGCCCCCGGCCCCCCGCACCGACCGCGGCGCCCGTCGTACCGCCCGCCCGCGCGCCCGAACCCCCGCCGGCTCCGGCCCGCTCCGACACGCCGCAGGCCGCGACCCCGGAGCGGCTCGAGGAACTGCTGCTCTCCGTGGTCGCCGAGCGCACCGGATACCCGGTCTCCATGCTCAACGCGGACATGTCGCTCGAGACGGACCTCGGCGTCGACTCCATCAAGCGCGTGGAGATCCTCTCCGCCGTTCGGCAGCGGGTGGGCGACCTGCCGGCCGGGGACGCCGCCGCGCTCGGCGGACTCGGTACCCTGCGCGAGATCGTCGACGCCCTCACCGAGGCCGCCGCTCCCGGTGCCGGGCGGTCCGCCCCGCCCGAGGGCGCCGCAGCGAGCCGGGAACCGGCGGATGCGGTGGAACTGCGGCGGTTGGCCCTGCGAACGGTGCACGCGCCCGCGCCGGGCCTGGAGACGGCGGGACTCGCTGACGGACCCGTTTCGGTGGTCTCAGGCCCCTCCCAGGTCGCCGCTCTGGTCGCCGGGAAACTGACCGGCCGGGGAGTGCCGGCCGAAGCCGCCACCGGGGTCGCGGACGGCGCACGCGCCGTCGTGTACCTCGGCGGTCTGACCGACATCGGCTCGCCCGAGGAGGCCGGGCGGATCCTGCGGGAGGCGTTCCGCACAGCGCGTTCGGTCGCGCCGCGCATGGAGGCCGCCGGCGGTGCGTTCGTGACCGTGCAGGACACGGGAGGTGACTTCGGGCTCGACGGCAGGCAGCCCGCCCGCGCGTGGCTCGGCGGCCTCGCCGCCCTGGCCCGGACCGCGGCGAGGGAGTGGCCGGCCGCATGCGTCAGGGCGATCGACTGCGAGCGCGGCGGCCGGGACGCCGAGGCGGTCGCCGAGGCGATCGTGGAAGAGCTGCTGGCAGGCGGACCGGCACCGGAGGCCGGCCTGCGTGCGGACGGCACCCGTCTCGTTCCGTACGCCGTCGCGGCCCCGTTGGAGCAAGCGGCACCGGTACAGCACGCGGCACCACAGCACGCGGCACCGTCGGAGCCGGGCACGGCGACGGGGGCCGGGCCGGAGTCGGGGATCGGGCCGGAGTCGGTGATCGTGGTCACCGGGGGCGCGCGGGGGGTGACCGCGGCCGCCCTGCTGGACCTCGCCAGGACCCACCGGCCCCGGATCGCCCTGCTGGGCCGCACGGAACTGGCGGTGGAGCCCGCCGGCGCGGCCGCGGCCACCGACGAGGCCGCACTCGTGCGGGTACTCGGCGAGCAACGCGCCGAAGGCACCGGTCCCGCCGAGATCAGCGCCAGGGCGCGGGCGATCCTGGCCGCGCGTGAGGTCCGGGCGACGCTCGCCGAGCTGGAGGACGCGGGCTCCCCGGTCCGGTACCTGCCGGTGGACATCAGGGACGGCGAGGCCCTCGCGGGCGCGTTGCGCGAGGTACGCGGGGCCTGGGGCCCCGTCACCGGGATCGTGCACGGTGCCGGAGTACTGGCCGACAAGCGGATCCGCGACAAGACGGACGAGCAGTTCGACCGGGTGCTGTCCACCAAGGTCGACGGCCTGCGCGCGCTGCTCGCGGCGACGGCCGACGACCCGGTCGAGACGATCTGCCTGTTCTCCTCGGTGGCCGGCCTCTTCGGCAACGCGGGGCAGAGCGACTACGCCATGGCCAACCGCGTACTCGACCACGTGGCGTCGGCCGAGCGCGCCGGGCGACCGGACTGCCGGGTGCGCTCCATCGCCTGGGGACCCTGGCGCGGCGGGATGGTGACCCCGGCGCTGGCCGAGCACTTCGGCCGGTCGGGCATCGCGCTGATCCCCGTCGAGCGGGGCTCCGCCGCGTTCACCGCCGAACTCGGCGCACCGTCCCGCGACACCCGCGTCGCCCTGGTCGCCGGTGACGGGGACGGGCTGCCGGACGGCGCGGGCGACCCGCCCCCCGCCCACGTCCGGATCACCTCCACCACACACCCCTACCTGGCCGACCACCGCGTCACCGGGGACCCGGTCCTGCCCCTGGCCCTGGCCCTGGAGTGGTTCGCCGCCGCGGCCGCGGCGTGGCGCCCCACCACCGGCGCCCCGGTCCTGCGCGACGTGCGGGTGCTCGACAAGATCACCCTCCCGCGGCTGGCCCGTGAGGGGCACCGGCTCACCGTGCACGGACACCGCAGGGTCATCGGCCCCCCGTCGGACCTGGAGGCGGAACTGCGTGACGAGGACGGCGTGCCGCACTACCGCGCCGTCCTGGACTTCGAGGCGGCACCGTCGCGACAGGAGCCGTGGGACGGCCCCGGGGAAACGGACATGACGGACCGCCCCGTGCCCTACGGCGGCCGGACCCTCTTCCACGGGCCGCGGTTCCACGCACTGCGCGCCCTCCGGGGCGTCGGGGCCCACGGAGCCGAAGCGGCCCTCGCGGGCGTCACCGGGCTGGGCTGGTGCGGCGGCCACTGGCAGACCGACCCGGCCGCGGTGGACGGCGCGCTGCAACTCGCCCTGGTGTGGACGGAACACGTCCTGGCGGACGCTGCCCTGCCGATGGCCGTCGCGGAGTGCCGCATCCACCGGCGCGGCCCCGCTCCGGACAGCCTGCGGGGCGTGCTGCGGGCCCGGAAGGTGCACGACACCGGCGCACGGTGCGACGTGGCCCTCGTCGACCCGGACGGCGCCCTGCGCGCGGAACTGCTCGGGGTGGAGCTCGTACGACGCCCCGACTGAACGAGCGTGCCCGTGACCCCGGCCATCCGTACGCGTGCGACGCGTGGAGTGGAGCAGCGTGGAATTCGAACCGATCGCCGTCGTCGGACGGGGCTGTGTACTGCCCGACGCGCTGGACCCGGACACCTTCTGGGACAACATCCGCGCACGGCGTTGCAGCCTGTCGGCGGTCCCCGACGGACGGTGGCGGCTGCCCCACCGCTGGGCCGTGGGGACCGTCGACGACCACCGCGACCGCACCTGGACCGACATCGGCGGCTACGTCCGGGGGTTCGAACCGGTCTTCGACCCGGAGGGGTTCCTCGTCCCCCCGGAACGGCTCCTGACCCTGGATCCGCTCTTCCACTGGGTACTGCACGGCGCCCGGCAGGCACTGGGGGAGGCCCGGTACGACGGACCCCGCGAGCGGGCCGGCCTGGTGCTGGGAACCCTCTCCTACCCCACGAGCGCAGGGTCGGCCTACGCCGAACACGTGTGGCTGTCCGCCCAGGAACCGCACGTGCGGGACGCCCTGCTGACCGGCACCCGCCGTGTGCGCCCCGACGCGCGCAACCGCTTCTCCTCCGGACTGCCCGCCCACCTCGCGGCGAAGGCCCTCGGACTCGGCGCGGGGGCCTTCGCGCTCGACGCCGCCTGCGCCTCCTCGCTGTACGCGATCAAACTCGCGTGCGACCGCCTGCACGACGACACGGCCGACATGATGCTCGCCGGCGCGGTGAACCGCGTCGACAACCTGTTCCTGCACGTGGGGTTCTGCGGCCTGTCCGCGGTGAGCAGGTCCGGACGCAGCCGACCCTTCCACCGGGACGCCGACGGGCTGCTGCACGGCGAGGGCGCGGGGTTCGTGGCCCTGATGCGGCTGCCCGACGCACTGGCGGCCGGGGCGCCCGTCCTCGGGGTGATCCGGGGCATCGGGCTGTCCAACGACGGACGGGGCCGCGGCCTGCTCAGCCCGGCCCAGGAGGGCCAGGAACGGGCGATGCGGCTGGCGTACTCCGCGGCGGGCATCGCGCCGGAGACGGTCTCGCTCGTCGAGTGCCACGCCACCGGAACCCCGCTCGGGGACGCCGTGGAGGCCCGGAGCACGGCGCGGACCTTCGCGGCGTCCCACGACGTCCCCATCGGCTCGGTGAAGTCCAACATCGGTCACCTGCTGGCCTGTGCGGGGGTGAGCGGGCTGCTCAAGGTGCTCGGGGCGATGCGCGCGGGCATCCGTCCCGCGACACTCGGCGCCGACCGGCCCCTCGCCGACCTCGAGGGCACACCGCTGCGGGTGCTGAGCGAGCCGGAGCCGTGGCCGGGGACCCGCAGGGCCGCCGTCAGCGCCTTCGGTTTCGGCGGCACCAACGCCCATCTGATCGTCGACGCCTGGGAGGGGGACACGGGAGCACACGGCGGTGGTGCGCCCGGCCCGTTCCGCGCGGCCCGGCATGTCGCCCCGGCATCCGGCGCCCCGGCGGCGGACGTCCCGGTCGCGATCGTGGCCGTCGGCGCGCGCGTCGGCGACGGGGCCGACACCGAGGCCTTCCGCCGCGCGGTCCTCGACGGCGAGCGGTGCGGTCCCCTCAGGGGGGTCGGCGTGTCGCTGCCGGACCTGTGTTTTCCACCGGTGGCGCTGCAGAGCACCTCGCCCCACCAACTCCTGGTGCTGGAAGCCGCGCGCGACGCCGTGCGGGGGGTGTCCCTGCCCCGCGAGCGGACCATGGTGCTCATCGGGACGGGAGTGGACCCCGAGGTGGCACGCGGCGGCGCGCGCTGGAGGCTGCCGCACTGGGTGGAGCAGTCCGGGTGCGACGCCGAAGCCGGCCTTGTGGCGAGCGCCCAGGACGCCTTCGTCTCCTCCATGGGAGCCGAGCGGGTGGTCGGCACCTTTCCCAACCTCGTGGCCAACCGGATCAACACCCAACTCGACCTGGCCGGGCCCGGCTTCGCGGTGTCGGCGGAGGAGGCGTCCGGCGTGGTGGCGCTCGCCCTCGCGGCCCGGGCCATCAGGGCGGGCGAGGCCGATGCCGCCCTGGTCGGCGCGACCGATCTGTCCCGCGGCGCGGTGCACCGCACCGCCCTGCGCGAACTCGGCCGCGAGACCGGAACCGGGGACGCGGCCGTCGTCCTGGTGCTGAAACCCCTCACCACCGCCCGCCGGGACGGCGACACGGTGATCGCCCTCCTCGACGAGGAGGGCGAGGACGAGGCGGACCTGCTGGTCGGGGACGAGACGGACCTGCTGGTCGGGGACGGCGAGGCGGCCACGGTCGACCCGGCGTCGGTCTTCGGCCGGGTCCACGCCGCTCAGGGGCTGCTGTCCGTCGCCGTCGCGGCGACCGCCCTGCTGTACCGCGCGGTGCCCCGCCCGGGAGAACCCGCCCAGCCGCGCGCCGGCCTGCGCACCGCCCAGGCGGTCGTCACCCCGCTGGAGGCCCCCACCGTGTGCGTTCGGATGCGGGCCGGCGACTCCCTGCCCAGGGTCCGGCCGGCCGTGCCGCGGCTGCACGTCTTCTCCGGGAGCGACCGGCGGGAGGTGCTGGCCGCGCTGGACCGGGGAGCGGAGTCCTGGGACGGTCCCGCCCGCCTGGCACTGGTCGTCGAGGGCGACGCCGGGCTCCGCGCGGGCGTGGAGGGTGCCCGCCGCTGGCTCGCCGACGGCGGGGTCAGGCCCGGCGGCGTGCTGTACCGGGACGCGCCGGTGGTCGGAGAGACCGCGTTCGTGTACACCAACGGTTCGGCCGCGTACCCCGGCATGGGGCGTGAGGTGATGCTCGCCCTCCCGTCACTCGGTGCGGCCGTCCTGGCCGGGCACGGGGCCGTCGCCGAGTCCGTCGACCCCGGCCCTGACCCGACGACGCTCGAACGGATCAGGAGCGCGGCCCGGCTCGCCACGGTCCACACCGAGCTGTGCCGCGGCCTGCTCGGTCTGCGGCCGGACGCCGCCCTCGGGTACTCCTCCGGTGAGACCGCCGCCCTGGTCGCGCTCGGAGCCTGGCCGGACGCCGAGGGCCTGTACGTGGCCGCCCGGGAGAGCGGCCTGTTCACCAGGGAGCTGACCGGAGAACTGCGCGCGGTGCAGCGGGCCTGGAAACGCGCCGGTGTGAGCGGGACCCGGTGGACGAGTTACCTGGTGACCGCGCCCCTCGAACGTGTCGGGGAAGAGATCGCGAAGCAGCCGGCCGTTCACCTGATGGCGCTCAACGCACCCGGCATCTGCGTCGTCGGCGGGGAGTCACGGGCGTGCGCGGCCGTGGTGGACCGGCTCGGGGCCGGAAACGCCATCGTGATCGACTACGACCTCGCCGCCCACGCACCGGAACTGGCGGAGGTCCGCGAGGAGTGGAGGAACCTCCATCTGCGGCCCACCGTCGCGGTGCCCGGGGTGCGGTTCTACAGCGAGGCCGACCAGCGGGCGTACCTCCCGACGGCCGAACGGGCCGCCGAGGCGATCACCGCCCAGGGCCTCGGCACGATCGACTTCGCCGGCACGGTGGAACGGGCCTGGGCCGACGGGGTCCGCATCTTCGTGGAGCAGGGACCGCGCGGGCTGTGCACCGGGTGGATCAAACGGGTGCTCGGCGACCGTGAGCACGTGGCCGTCGCCCTGGACGCCGCGGACGGCAGGGGCCTGCGGCAACTGTGCCTGGCCGTGGCCGAACTCGTGGTCGCCGGCGTACCCGTGCGGGCCGAGGCACTCTTCGCCGAACTGGGGCGAGCTCCGCAGGCGGAAGCGCCGACCGGTCCGACGCTGGAGGTACCGGTCCTGGGGGAGCCCCGGCTGCCCTCCTCACTCGGCCGGCCCGCGGCGCCCCTGCCCCGGGCTCCCCGGCTGGCTCCCGTGCCGATGCCGGAAGCCGGCCCGCCCGGCCCGGAAACCGCCCCGCCGGCCGTTGTCGTACCCCGCGCGGGGGAGGAGCAGGGCCCGGTGCCCGTGGACCGGCGCGCCCTGGCCGCCCGGCACGCCCTGCGTGTGACGGCCCTCCACCGCGAGGTCATGGCCGGGCAGGCGGAGCTCCACCGACGTTTCCTGCGGGTCACCGAGCAGGCTGTCGCCGCTCTGGGGCGTGCCGCACCGGCGGCCGTCACCCACCCCGCACAGCCGCCGGACGCGCCGCGCACCCGGCGGGTGGCGCCGCCGGACGCTCTCGCCGCTCCCGAGCCGCGCCGGTCACCACCGGTCCCCCGGCCCGGACCCAGGTTCGACCGGGCCCAGTTGGAACACCTCGCGTCGGGGCGGATCTCCGACCTCTTCGGACCGAGGTTCGCCGCGCAGGACACGTACGCGGTGCAGACCCGGATGCCCGAGCCGCCGATGCTGCTGGCCGACCGCGTCACCGGTATCGAGGCCGAACCGGCGGCACTGCTCACCCCCGACCCGGCGAACCACCAGGGCACGATCTGGACGGAGACCGACGTCCGCCTCGACAGCTGGTACCTCGACGCCACCGGGCGGATGCCCTGCGGCCTGATGGTCGAGGCGGGCCAGGCGGACCTCCTGCTCATCAGCTGGCTCGGCATCGACCTGCTGACCCGGGGCGAGCGGGTCTACCGGCTGCTCGGCTGCGAACTGACGTACCACGGAAGCCCTCCTCGCGCCGGAGAGACGCTGTGCTACGAGATCCACATCGACGGACACGCCGAGCACGACGGCGTCCGGCTGTTCTTCTTCCACTACGACTGCCGCGTCGACGGAGAGCTCCGGCTCAGCGTCCGCAAGGGACAGGCGGGGTTCTTCACCCCGGCGGAACTCGGCCGGAGCGCCGGAGTACAGGGCGACCCCGCCGACGACCCGCCCGGCCCCGACCTCCCCGCCGACCCTCCCGCCGTCCGGTGCGCGTACGAAGCCTTCAGCGCGGACCAGGTGCGGGCCTTCTCACAGGGGCGGCCCGCGGACTGCTTCGGGCCCGGATGGGAGCGGGCCGCGGCCCATGTGCGGTCGCCGCGCATCGACGACGGGTGGCTGCGGCTGCTCCACGAGGTCACCGCGTTCGACCCGGCGGGCGGGCCGTGGGGCCGCGGCTACCTGCGTGCGGAGACTCCCGTCGCGCGGGACGACTGGTTCTTCGCCGGACACTTCAGGAACGATCCCTGTATGCCGGGAACCCTGATGCTCCAGGGCGGCATGCAGGCCATGGCCTTCTACCTGGCCGCCATGGGCTTCACCGTCGGCAGGGACGGCTGGCGCTTCGAGCCGGTCGACGGTGCCCCCAGCACGGCGGAGTGCCGGGGGCAGGCCACTGTGAGCAGCCGGCGGATCGTGTACGAGGTGTTCGTGCGCGGGGTGTCGGCCGGGCCGGTGCCGACCCTGTACGCCGACGTGCTGGGCACCGTCGACGGGTGCCGGGCCTTCCACGGCCGGCACGTCGGCCTCCGGCTGGTGCCGGACTGGCCGCTGACGCACTGGCGCCTGCTCGGCCCGCCGGCCCGGCAGACCAGCGGCACCCCGGTGCCGGCCGCCTCGCTCGGGGGTCTGGTGGGCCACCTGGAGCCCACGGCGGTGGCGGTGGTGGACGGCTTCGCGTTCGACTACGCCTCGTTGCTCGCGTGCGCGTGGGGCAGGCCCAGTGAGGCGTTCGGTCCGTCCTACGAGCGCTTCGACGGCACGCGCAGGAGCGCACGTCTGCCCGGCCCTCCCTACCACTTCATGAGCCGTGTCGTCGCGGTGGAGGGGCCGCCGAACGGCATGCGGGAGGGCAGCGGTGTGGTCGCCGAATACGACGTCCCCGACCACGCCTGGTACTTCGAGGAGAACGACGGCAGGACGATGCCGTTCGCCGTTCTCATGGAGATCGCCCTGCAACCGTGCGGTTGGCTCGCCACTTACGTGGGCAGCGCCCTGACCAGCGATGTCGATCTGCTGTTCCGCAATCTCGACGGCTGTGGAACCGTCTCCGGTGAGATCACCCCCGCCACGAGGACGGTGCGGACCCACGCCGGGCTGACCGGCATCTCGCGCGTGGGCGACATGATCATCGAGTCGTTCTCGGTCCGTTGCTCCGCGGACGGCCGGCAGGTCTTCGAGCTCTCGACGGTCTTCGGGTTCTTCCCGCACTCGGCCTTCGAGCTCCAGACGGGGCTCCCGGTCTCGACGGCCGACCGGACGGGGCTCACCGCTGCGTGCGACCACCTGGTCGACCTCACGACGCGTCCGGGGCCGTATTTCGAGGGCCCGGGGCGTCTGCCGGGCCCCATGCTGTTGATGCTCGACAGGATCACGGGCTACTGGCCGGACGCGGGCAGCGCGGGGCTCGGCCGGCTGCGGTCGGAGAAGGACGTGGACGCCGGGGAGTGGTTCTTCAAGGCGCACTTCTTCCAGGACCCGGTGCAGCCGGGGTCCCTCGGCATCGAGGCGATGTGCCGGCTCCTGCAGTACTACATGATCGAACGCGGCCTGACCGACGGAATCTCCTCTCCCCGGTTCGAGCCGGTGATGACGGGTCAGGAGGTGACGTGGAAGTACCGGGGCCAGATCACTCCGGAGACCCGGTTGATCAGAGTGCTCATGGAGATCCTGGACACCGGTGAGGACGCGGGAGGACGGTGGGCCACCGCGGAGGCGACGCTGTGGGGCGACGACACCTGCGTGTACCGCGCTCACGGCATCGGTATGCGGGTACTCCGAACGCCGCACGACGAGGTGTGAGAGCGGGGGACCGCCGGTCGCCCCCTCAGCCGAGCGTGAAGCGCACCGGTGTCCCGACCGCGGCCTGGGCCGCCGCCGCCAGGGCGGGTTCCGCCACGACCGCGACGACGGGGTAGCCGCCGGTCGTCGGGTGGTCGTGCAGGAAGATCACGGGGCGTCCGTCCGGCGGAACCTGCACGGCGCCCAGGACGATGCCCTCGCTGGGCAGTTCGCCCGTCGAGGCCCGTTCCAGCGGCGGCCCCTCGGTACGCAGGCCGATGCGGTTGCTGTGCGGGGAGACACGGTATGTGGCCGAGGTGAGGGTGCGCAGGGCGGCCGGGGTGAACCAGTCGGCGCGGGGGCCCAGGTGTACCGGCAGCACCAGTTCGGCGGGCGGCCCGGGCCAGGGCGCGGCGACGGGCAGCGCCACCGGCGGTGCGGGGGTGCCCACGGGGACGACGTCCCCGTCGCGCAGGGGCTGCGGGCCCAGGCCCGAGAGCAGGTCCGTCGAGCGGCTGCCGAGGACGGGTTCGGCGGCGATGCCGCCTGCCACCGCCACGTACGAGCGCACGCCCGCGGTCGCCGGCCCCACCTCCAGGACCGCCCCCGCGGGCACCCGCACCGGGGCGCCCCAGGCCGCCGGCCGCCCGTCCACGGTGACCGGGCAGTGCGCACCGCCGACCACGGTGGTGACGGCGCGGTCGGGCCGGAGGGCGCAGCCGGTCAGCGTGGTCTCCAGCACGGCGGCGTCCGGGTCGTTGCCGAGCAGCCGGTTGGCTAGCCGCATCGCGGGCGCGTCCAGGGCCCCGGAACGGGGCACGCCCAGGTGGGCATGGCCGCGCCGGCCCGAGTCCTGCACCGTGGTGAGCGCGCCGGAGCGCACGGCCGTGAGCTTGGCCGTCATCCCGTCACCCCCGTGGGGCCGTCGTCGGCTGTGAGGAATCGCACGCGGGTCCCCGGTGTGAGGAGCGCCGCGCGTTCCCGCGAGGTGTCCCACAGCGGACCCGGGTCCGGCATGGTGCCGATCAGTTGCCAGCCGCCCGGTGTGGCGCGCGGGTAGACAGCGCTGTACGGGCCGGCGAGGGCGACCGCACCGGCCGGAACCCGGGTCCTGGGCGTGGCCCTGCGGGGCACGTGCAGCTCCGGGGGCAGCCCGGTGAGGTAGCCGAATCCGGGTGCGAATCCGCAGAACGCGACACGGTAGGTGAAGGACGAGTGGCGCGCGGCGACCTCTTCCGGGGCGACTCCCCACAGCGCCGCCACGTCGGCGAGGTCCGGTCCGTCGTAGCGCACGGCGATCTCCACGAGGTCCCCGTCGTCGTCGGCGCTGCGCGGCACCTCCCAGCCGGTGAGCGTGCGGGCCAGCGCCTGCGGGTCCGCCACCCCGTCCAGCAGGACGGTCCGCGCCCCCGGCACGATCTCTTCGACGGGCGGCAGCGCACCGGTGGCCCGCCGGCGCAGCAGTTCGGCGTGGAAGGCCGCGGTGCGCTCGGCGTCGGGCAGTTCGACGAGGAGCGCGTGGCGGCCGGCGCGACGCGTCGTGAGGGGCGGGCTCCCCGTCATGCGAACGCCCCGATCCCGACCCCGGACGTCTCCAGTGCCTCGCGCACCCGCGCCGCGATCCTGGCCGCGTTCGGCGTGTCGCCGTGCACGCACAGGGACCGGGCGGCGACCGCGACGGTCGTACCGTCCACGGCCTCGACCTCGCCCCGCACCGCGAACGCCAGCGCACGCCGTACCACCGTGTCCTCGTCCGTGATGACGGAGTCCGCCTCGCGGCGGGGAACGAGTGTGCCCCGCGCGGTGTAGGCGCGGTCCGCGAAGGCCTCGGGTACTCCGGGGAGTCCCGCCTCCCCGGCGGCGGTGAGCAGGTGCGAGCCGGGGAGGCCGAGCACGGGCAGGGCGCCGCCCGCGAGCCGTACGCCGGCCACGACGGCACGGGCCTGCTCGGCGTCGTGGACGGTCCGGTTGTAGAGCGCGCCGTGCGGTTTCACGTAGGCCACCTCGGCCCCGGCGGCCTCGGCGAACACCCTGAGCGCGCCGATCTGGTACGCCACCTCGGCCGCCAGTTCGCCGGCGGGCACGTCCATGGCGCGCCGTCCGAAGCCGGCCAGGTCCCGGTAGGACACCTGGGCCCCGATCCGCACCCCGCGCTCGGCGGCGAGGTCGCAGACGCGACGCATCACCGAGGGGTCGCCCGCGTGGAAGCCGCAGGCGACGTTGGCGCTGGTGACGACGGAGAGCAGGGCGTCGTCGTCGGTGAGGGTCCAGCGGCCGAAGCCTTCACCGAGATCTGCGTTGAGGTCGATCACTCCCTGAACGTAGACGATTGTTGAACGATCCGACAAGGGTCGACGGCCATCCGTGGCGGGCGTCGCGACATGCACCTCTTGTTAGATCGTTCAACGATAGTTAGTGTCCGTGCATCTGCCACGTATCTGGAGCTATGGTCCGGGGACCGCTGAAGTCACGGTTCCGCGGCTTCCGGATCCGTGCCCTGCCCCCTCATGCCTGAAGAAGGCCACCGAATGATCGTTCTCCTCGGTGTGGTCGTGGTGATCCTCGGATTCGTCACGCGCCGCAACCCCGTCCTCGTGGTGGGCGTCGCCGGTATCGTCACCGGACTGCTCGGCAAGATGAATCCGCTGGAGGTCCTCGCGGCCTTCGGCCGGTCCTTCGCCGACAGCCGCTCGGTCACCGTCTACGCCATCGTGCTCCCGGTGATCGGCCTGCTCGAGCGCTACGGCCTGCGCGAACAGGCACGCAACCTCATCGGCCGCCTGGGCAAGCTCAGCGCCGGCCGGTTCCTCACCGTCTACCTGCTGGTCCGGCAGGTCACCGCGGCCTTCGGCCTGAACAGCATCGGCGGCCCGGCGCAGACCGTGCGGCCCCTGGTGGCGCCCATGGCGGAGGCCGCCGCCGAACGCTCCACGGGCGCCAAGCTGCCCGACCGCCTGCGCGAGAAGGTGCGCTCCTACTCCGCGTCGGCCGACACCGTGGGCGTCTTCTTCGGCGAGGACTGCTTCATCGCGATCGGCTCCATCCTGCTCATCACCGGCTTCGTGAACTCCACGTACCACCAGGACATCGAACCGACCCAGCTCGCCCTGTGGGCGATCCCGCTCGCCGTCTGCGCCTTCCTCATCCACGGCGCCCGGCTGCTGCTCATGGACAGGCAACTGGAGCGTGAGATGGCGCTCGCCGCCGCCGAACACGACCTGCCGCTTCCCGAGGGGGCCGACAAGTGATCAAGGTCGAATGGCTGTACTGGCTGATAGGCCTCGTCTTCGTCGTCATGGCCGTGCAGATGGCCGCCGACCGCAGCAACCCCAAGCGGTGGACGTCCGCCGCGTTCTGGGGCCTGCTCGGACTCACCTTCCCCTACGGCACCGGCGTCGCCAACGCCACGGCCGGCAACGGCGACTGGACCCTGCCCGCCGAACCGCTCGGCGTGGCGGTCCTCGTCCTGATCGTGCTCGCCGGGTTCAACTTCCTCGGCAAGGGTGTCCCGGTCACCACCACCGCCGAGCAGCGCGAGGCCTCCGCCACCCGGCTCGGCAGCAGGATCTTCATCCCCGCACTGACGATTCCGCTCGTCGCGATCGTCTGTGCCTCCGTGCTGGACGAGTCCGGCCTCTTCGAGACCGGCAAGGCCACGCTGCTCGGGCTCGGCCTGGGATGTGTCGCCGCGCTCGTCGTCGGCATGCTGGTCACCGGTGAGAAGAAGCTCTCCGTCCCGATCCACTCCGGCCGCTCCATGCTGGAGGCGATGGGCTCCGCGCTGCTGCTGCCCCAGCTCCTGGCCGTACTGGGTTCGATCTTCGCCGCCGCCGGGGTGGGCACCCAGGTCGGCGACATCGTGAACAGGGTCCTGCCGGACGACTCCAAGTACCTCGCCGTCATCGCGTACTGCGTCGGCATGTTCCTGTTCACCGTCATCATGGGCAACGCCTTCGCCGCCTTCCCCGTGATGACCGCGGCGATCGGCTGGCCGGTGCTCATCCAGCAGATGCACGGCAACGAGCCCGCCGTCCTCGCGATCGGCATGCTGGCAGGTTTCGCCGGCACGCTCTGCACGCCGATGGCCGCCAACTTCAACATCGTCCCGGCCACCCTGCTCGAGCTCAAGGACCAGTACGGACCGATCAAGGCACAGCTGCCGACGGGGATCGCGCTGCTCGGATGCTGCACCGTCATCATGGCGCTGTTCGCCTTCTGAGCCGTGGTTCCGCCCCTCGCCCCGAACCGGCGCCCGCCCGACCCGCAAGGAACTCCCATGACCCGTGTCCTCATCACCGGCTTCGCCCCCTTCGGCGGCGAGCGAGTGAACCCGTCCTGGCAGGCGGCGTCCCTGGTGGCCGCCGAACCGCCCGCCGGACTCACGGTCACCGCCACCGAACTGCCCTGCGTCTTCGGCACGTCCCTCGCCACCCTGCGCGACGCCGTTCGCGCCGAATCCCCCGACCTGGTGATCTGCCTGGGCCAGGCGGGCGGACGCCCCGGCGTCACCGTCGAACGCGTCGCTCTCAACGTCGACGACGCGCGCATCCCCGACAACGCCGGCCGGCAGCCCATCGACGAACCGGTGGTCCCGGACGGCCCCGCCGCCTACTTCTCCACCCTGCCCGTCAAGGCCTGCGTCGCCGCGCTGCGCGAGGCCGGTGTCCCGGCCGCCGTCTCCAACACCGCCGGCACCTTCGTCTGCAACCACGTGGCCTACGGTCTCGGCCACCTCCTCGCCACCGAGTTCCCGCACGTACGGGGCGGTTTCGTGCACGTGCCCTGGGCACCCGAGCAGGTCCCCGACGGCACCGCGCCCTCCCTGCCGCCCGCCACCGTCGCCCACGGCCTGCGCGCCCTGCTGGCCACCGCCGCCCGCACACCGGCGGAGCGGGACCTGAAGGTCACCGAAGGAGCCACCCACTGATGCCGCTCAGCGACCACGCGGGCGCCTTCGCCGGGCTCGCCCTCGCCAACATCACCCGCGAGTACCCCAACTTCCCGGCCCACCTGATCACCTCTGCCGACGAGCGCCTCGAACCCCGCATCCTGCACCCCGCCTTCTACGGCGCCTACGACTGGCACTCCTCGGTCCACATGCACTGGCTGCTCGTCCGTCTGCTGCGCCGCCACGGCGGCACGCCCGCACTCCCGGACACCGGGCCGGCCACGGCCGTACTCGACCGGCACCTCACCCCCGGCAACCTCGCCGCCGAAGCCGCCTACCTCCGGGACCGCCCGTCCTTCGAGCGGCCCTACGGCTGGGCGTGGCTGCTCGCGCTCGCCGCCGAGTGCCGGGCCTTCCCCGGCGCGGCGGGCGCCCGCTGGGCCGGGGCCCTGACGCCGGCCGTCGCCACCGTGGACCGGCTGCTGGCGGAGTGGCTGCCCAAGGCCACGTATCCCGTACGCCACGGCAACCATCCCAACAGCGCCTTCGCGCTGAGCCTCGCACTCGACTCGGGAGAGCTGTCCGCCGCCACCGACCGGGCCGTCCGGGAACGACTGCTGGCCTGGTTCGCCGACGACCACGACGCGCCGGCGCACTGGGAACCGTCGGGACAGGACTTCCTGTCGCCGGCGCTGAGTGAGGCCGACGCGATGCGCAGGGTGCTCCCGAAGGACACGTTCGCGGCGTGGCTCGACCGCTTCCTGCCGGCGCTGGCATCCGGTGCCTCCTGTCCGCCGCTGGAGGTGCCGGTCGTCTCCGACCACGCCGACCCGCAGATCGGCCATCTGCTCGGTCTGACCCTCAGCCGGGCGGCGGCGCTGCGGTCCCTCGCGGACGCCCTGCCCGACGGTCCGGGCCGCAGCCGCCTGGACGAGGCGGCCGCGGCCCACCTCTCGGCGGGCCTGCCCGCCGTGGAGCGCGGCGACTTCACCACCGACCACTGGCTGGCGACCTTCGCCGCGCTGGCCCTCGACCCTGTGACCCACGGCTGACACGGCTCCTCACCGGCGTACCGGAGGGGTGGGTGCGGGCGACGGCGTCGCCCACGAGGCCGGAGGTGACCTGACGCAGCCGGGCTTCGCCACCGAGCACGGGCGCCGGGGCCGACGGCCCTCCGCCGGGGCCGTGGAGGGCGACCGGGCGTCCGGGACCGAGGGCGCGCAGGTCGTGCAGCGCGTCGGCGGCCGGGCGCGCGGATCCGTCGGGGTGCGCCGGAGGGCTCGCGCCGCGGCGGCACCGTGCTCGTCGGGGCGGGCGACGAGAGGCAGTTCCTCCACCAGGTCGACCAGTCGCGCGGCCTCGCACCCCATACGGCTCATCGACGCGTCGGCGTCGGCCCGCTCGGGCGTGCCGGTCCTCCGGTACAGCTCGGTGAAGCCATCGATGCCGGCCGGGACCACTGGTCCGCGCACCATGGACAGCCCGCCCCACTGCTGAGGGGAACCGACCTGCTGCTCGGTGACGCCGTGCTCGACCGCGTCACCGAGAGCGTGGTGCCCGGCACCGGTCCCGGACCCGGGAGCGAGACCGGGGGAAGGCGCCACGCGCGTCGTCCGCACGAATTCATGCTTCGTACACGCAGATGTCCTCGACGCGTCGGGCCGAGTGCACCCGAGAACATGATCTTGGTCGTCGTTACCCCCGCACGTCTCACGGACACGGAGTCGCACATGGACCGCAGATCCCTCCTCGCCGCCACCGGCGGCGCCCTGGTGACCGCCGCCGGCACCGCTCAGGCCCACGCCGCCCCGGCCGGTACGCCCGAGGCCCTCGGGCGGGGGCGCGGGCGGGACGTCGTACGGTTCAACGTCATCAGCGACATCCAGGGGGACCTGCGCGACTTCGGCCGGGCCCTGGACGACATGGCGGCGGTCAACCCGCGCAGCGCGGGCCTCGCCGTCGCGGGCGACATCACACCGCGCGGCTACGACTTCGAGTACGCGCAGGTCACCACCGAACTGGAGCGCCACTCCCACCCGTCCGAGGTGGCCTGGGCGATCGGCAACCACGAGTTCTACGTGCCGAAGTGGCGCGATCCCGACACCCTGTCGGAGGCGACCTGGCCCAACAACACCACCGAGGACTCCCTCTTCCGCAGCTTCTACCGTTTCGCCCGGCGCGGCAGTGTGCACGCCGAGATGTCCTTCGGCGGCATCCCCGTCCTCACCCTCGGTACCGAGCGCTACTCGCACTACCACGACCCGAAGCTCTGGGACGAGGTGTGGATCAGCGACGAGCAGTTCGCGTGGCTGGAGGACCGCCTGTGGCACTGGTCGCGGCGCCGCAAGCCGGTCATGGTGATCACCCACCACCCGCTGCCCAACACGGTCTCCGGCACCCGCAACAAGCTCTACTCGAGCGACTACCTCCAGGCCGACCGCCTCCTGGGCCTGCTCGGCCGTCACCCCGACGTCTTCCTCTTCTCCGGGCACACGCACTGGGACCTGGACCTCTCCGACTGGGTGGTGCGTCGCGTCGTACCCGGCACCGCGAACCTCAGCGGGTTCACCGTCGTGAACACGGGAGCGATCCAGACCGGATTCCGGGACGACGGCAAGGGCGGCGAGGTCGCCGTCAGCGGTTCCTTCAACCAGGGCCTCCAGGTCGAGGTGCACCGCGACGCGGTCGTCATCAAGGCCCGCGACTTCGCCCGCGGCGCCTGGCTGAAGGAGATCACCGTGCCGCTGGCGCGCTGAGAGGCCCGGCGGGAGACGAGGGCGGCCGTCCGGTCGGCTGCGGGACCGCCCGGCGGTCAGCCTTCCCGGAGGAGGAACAGCTGATCGGCCGCGCCGGTACACCGTTCTTCGATCGCTTCGGCCCCCTCGGTGGTGTCGTCGCCGACGATGCCGATGCAGTGACCGCTGTTCGCCGGGCGAAGCCGGTGACCAGCGGTGCTGCCGGACTCGGCGGCCTCCACGCGGAACAGGGTGGCGTGGGCACAGTCGTTGCGCGGCTCGAGCATGTCCTTGACCGGGCCGGTCTCCATGACCGTCAGGCATCCCTTCCCCTCCTGGGGGTGGTGCCACTGCACGCGGTACAGGTTCTGCCCGGCGAACTCGAGGTAGGTGCGGGGCACCGTGGCCTGACCGCAGGGGAGTTGAACGGCGACGGCGTTGTCGTAGGCGCCGCGGCGGTCGCGTCCGTCGGTCACGCAGAGGCCGGGCGTACGGGCCGGGTGGATGGTGACCCAGCCGTCGGCGGGAGCACGGGAATCGAGGGCGGGGCCGTCGGAGCCGTCCGGGAGCAGTCCCCAGGCGGTCAGCGCGAGCACCGGGGCCATCAGCGAGGCCGTGAGCGCGACCGTGCGGCGCTTGACCCGGCGTGGCGGGGCGCCCCCGGCCTCCGCGGCGTCCGTTTCCGGGTGAGCCTCTGCCGCCGTTTGTGGTTGGGCGCCGGCCTCGCTTTCTGGTGGGACCCCGTCCTCGGCCCGCGCCGCTGGGGCTGTCCCGGGCGCCGGGGCCGGTGTGGCCGCGGTATCCGTGGCGATCCGGTTCCTGGCGTCCAGCCAGGCGTCGACCCGTTCCCCGTCCCCGCAGGCGCGGACGAAGGCGGCCAGCAGCTCGGGCCGCGGCAGGGTCGACCGCCGCAGCATGTCGGCCGACGTGCTCCGGGCCAGCGCGTCGCCATGACGGGCGGCCCGCTCCTCCAAGTCGCGATAGGTCAGCCCCGAGCGCTCCTTGAGCCGCCGCATCGACTCGATGAAACCACCGGCGTCCTTGGCTTCATGCGGCGACGGTTCCCCCGGGTTTCCCATGAGCGTCATGGTGCGGCGGCCATGGCGGACAGGACAACGACGGATTTGGTCATGCTCCGCCGTTCCCGTCCGGGCGTGACCGGGCCCCGGAGCTTGTGTCGCCTGCAGCGCCCGTCCCCTAACCTTGTGCGTGGAGACGTCCGACGTCATGTGTATCCGCGCTGGGGAGGCGATGGTGCTCGGTAGGGGCACGGGGTTGTTCGTGGGCGCCATAGCCGTGGCCTGCATGTTGCTCGTAGGGTCCAGCGCACAGAGCGGTGGCCACGTCGACAGGGCACTGCCCGCCGACGCCGTCAGGGACGTCGTGCCGAACCGGGTCATGACGTGGAACATCTGCAACCCCTGCAAGGAGAGCAACGTCGACCGTGCGGCGGAGATCGCCGCGTACGCGCCCCAGGTCATCGGCCTGCAAGAGGCGTGCGTGCGAGACGTCGAGAGGATCCGGGACTATCTGGAGGCCCTGCACGGGCTGGTCTACCACGTCGAGTACGGGACGGTTCTCCGGCATCGCGGCCGCTGCGGGGGGTGGCCGTGGAATCCGGGATCGTTCGGTCAGGCGGTCCTCTCGGCGGCACCGATGACGGACCGCGTCAGCGTGGAGTACCCCGACGGCGGATCCGAGGACCGTGGGTACATGGCGGTCACCACCACGGTGGGCGGCCGGTCCGTCCGGGTCTTCAACACCCATCTCGCCCAACGACGTCAGGAAGCGGTCCGGGCGGACCAGGCCGGCGTACTCGCCGCGGACGTCGCCCGGCACGACCGCGCCATCGTCATGGGCGACTTCAACGCCGTGCCGGACGCTCCCGAACTCGCCCCGATACAGGCGCTGGCCGCGGACACGGACCCCCGGTGTCTTCCCGCGTCCGGCGGGACCTGTGAGGCGACCACCGACTGGCACAGCAAGTTCGACTACGTCTTCCTGCGCGGCATCGCCCCCCTCAGGCACCGCGTGCAGCCCACGCCGTACTCGGACCACCACATGCTGCACACCGACGTGGCCCTGCGTGACAGGCCCGCATAGGCTTGGCCGCTCCGAGCGCGGGCGGGGGGCCCGCGCCCCGATCGGGAGGGCCGCGCATGGCCGTCGAGTACTGGCACGCCCACGTCGTCGAGAATCTGGGACCTCTCATCGACCTGCGCCGACGCGCCTGTGCGGCGGCGCGTGCGGCGGGGGACCCCGGTGTGGAACCCATGACGGGCGTGGTCGAGTGGACCCTGCCGTACGGGATGGACGACGGCAACGGGCTGGTCCGGCTCACCGTGTTCACCGAGGTGGTGCCGGACACCCACGAGCGTCGGCTACGGGTCGTGGTGGCCGCGGCGTCGCGCGGCTGGCACCAGGACGACGGCAAGGTGTCCCTGCCGCGCTTCACCGACTGGGGCGCGGAGTACGTCCGTCCCCGGCGGGAGACGGAGGACGCGTCCGCGCTCGACGCCCCGCGCCCCGACGGGCCGTTGACCCGGGGCATGGCCGAGGCCCTGTGCGCGGCGGTCGGCGGCCTTCCCGAGTCGCTTCGCGAGGAGCCCGGCGGGGAGGTCGGTTTCGCGGTCGCCGTACGAGCGGGGGACTGACCGGCGGCTGTCACCCCGCCGCGGCCAGGCCGGCGGCTGCCGGGGCGGCGGTACGGTGTCCGCCCCACCGGGCCCCGCCGCGGCTTGTACCAGAAGGCCTGTCACCGGGTGGGCCGTATCCCTGACAACGGCCCGTTTTTCTCCACAACGGAGCTTTCCGGCCAACATCACACCGGTTTCCACCCCCGGGCCAACCGAGTACCCGGACCGTTCCTCTCACAGCGCGGGCACAGCGAGTGCCTCTCACCGCGCGGGCCCTGCCGGCTGTCCTCGGCGACACGTCGCGCCGCCCGCCGCCTGCTTCCTTCTCACAGCACTCGGAGGACGAGGGAACGATGACCAGAACGCGCACCACCCGGCTGCGGCGTCCGCTGCTCGCCAGTACCACGGCCGTGGCCGCCATGGCCGTGACGGCCGGCCTCGTGGCCGCCACGTCGGAGCCGGCGAAGGCCGCGACAGGGCCGAAGCTGAGCCTCATCGCCGCGACCTCCTCGGTCACGCTCACCTCCTGGAAGGAGGACCCGGGCGTCTTCCTCGACCTCGGCACGTACCTCACCGCCGAGGGGACGCCGCTGGAGCTGAAGGTGACCCGGAAGTCCTACAAGGACCCGGTGACCGTCACCCAGACCGTGTACGAGGGCGGCAAGACCAAGGCCAAGACGCTGCCCAAGGGCACGGTGAAGGACTTCTCCGGCCTGCCCGGCTTCGCGGAGATCACGGTCACCGACAACGCGGGCAAGAAGGTCTTGAGCCGCACCGAGGACTTCTGCCCGAACAACGCCAGCGGCCGGGTGCGCCCCGACGCGCCCGCCACCTCCAAGTATCCGGAGAGCTGCCCCACCAACCCGTTCACCCTCGGTTCGGTGTGGGGCGTGGAGAAGGGCTGGGCCGCCAACACCTACGCGGGTTCGTACGCCGATGCGGTCAAGCTGGCGGCCGGCACGTACACCGCCAAGGTCGGGGTCGCCAAGAAGTACCGCGACCTGTTCGGCATCGCCGACAAACCGGCCACGGTCAAGGTGAAGGTGGAGGAGCGGAGCTACGAGGACGAACTGGGCGCCGCCGAGCCGATGTCCCGGTCCGCCAAGGGCGGCGAGCACGCCGGGCACGGAACCGCCCACCAGGCGCCGGCCACGCACGCGGGTCACGGCCCGGGGCACGCCCCGACGCCCGCCGAGGCCGCCGCGCCGGTGACGAGCGGCGCCGGCCCCTCGTACAACGCGGGTCACGGTCCGCTGAAGGCGGCGCCGCCGGCGCTGCCGTGGGCGCTGAAGAAGGAGCAGACCGCCAGCGCGATGCGGGTCGGTGACACGCGCGGCCAGACCGACGGCTCGCGCAAGGCGCCGGCGCTCAAGCCGCTGGCGAAGCGGCCCGCCGGCAAGCCCTCCGTCCCGGACGTCCCCAAGCCCGACCTGCGCTCGCTGCCGGCCTACGGAATCGTCATCAGCGACGGCGAGAAGGACATACCCGGCAAGGACTACCTGGCCTTCAGCGCCAACGTGTGGAACGCCGGTCCGGCGCAGCTGGTGGTGGACGGCTTCCGTTCGCCCGGCAAGGACAAGATGGACGCCTACCAGTACTTCTACGACGCCAAGGGCAAGCAGGTCGGCTACACCCCGACCGGCACCATGGAGTGGGACCCGCGTCCGGGTCACGTGCACTGGCACTTCACCGACTTCGCCAGCTACCGGCTGCTGAAGGCGGACAAGAAGGAGGCCGTGCGCAGTGGCAAGGAGGCCTTCTGCCTGGCCAACACCGACGCGATCGACTACACGGTGAAGAACGCCAACTGGCACCCGTTCAACACCGACCTGGCGACCGCCTGCGGCCAGGAGAACTCGATCTCGGTCCGTGAGGTGCTCGACGTCGGCTCCGGGGACACGTACACCCAGGACCTGCCGGGCCAGTCCTTCGACATCACCAGTGTCCCGAACGGCACGTACTACATCCAGGTGCTGGCCAACCCGGAGAAGCGCCTGAAGGAGACCAGCCTCGACAACAACAGCGCTCTGCGGAAGATCGTGCTCGGTGGCAAGCCGGGCAAGCGGACGGTGACCGTGCCGGCGCACGAGCTGGTGAACGCGAACTGACCATGTGTCAGGGCGGTACCTGACGCGGCTCAAGGGGCCGGCGGCCACGACCAGTGGCCGCCGGCCCTCAGCCGTGTCCGTGCCGCAGCGCGGAACCGCCGCCGGCCGGCCCGTGCCAGGTCCCGGGGCCGGCGTCTGTGCCGACGGCGAGTTCGACATCGACAGCCGAGAGCGGTGGAAAGGCGGTGGGTGGAAAAGGCGTTGGGCGGAAAGGCGTTGGACAGAGATCGCCCGGACGGCAGACTGGCCTCATGACCTCACCGGACGCCAAGGCCGACCTCCACTTCTACTTGCAGTCCGCCCGTGAAGCCCTGCTGTGGAAACTCGAAGGGCTGGCGGAGTACGACGTCCGCCGCCCGCTGACACCGACCGGGACGAATCTCCTGGGCCTGGTGAAGCACGCGGCCGGTGTGGAACTGGGCTACCTCGGCGACACCTTCGGGAGGCCGTCCGGTGAGCCGCTGCCCTGGCTCGATGACGGTGCCGAGCCCAACGCGGACATGTGGGCCACCGCCGAGGAGTCACGCGCGTACATCGTGGGGCTCTACCGCCGGGCATGGTCACACGCGGACGCGACCATCGACGCGCTCACGCTCGACACGACCGGCAGGGTGCCGTGGTGGCCCGACGGCAAGGACGAGGTGACACTGCATCACGCCGTGGTGCGAGTGATCGCCGATACGCACCGGCACGCCGGGCACGCCGACATCCTCCGGGAGCTCATGGACGGTGCCGTCGGGATGCGCAAGGGCAACGACAGCATGCCGCCCGGCGACACGGCATGGTGGGAGAAGCACCGAGACCGGCTGGAGCAGGCGGCTCAGGAGGCCGGCCGGGGCACGTGACCTCGCACCACTCTCCACCCGTCCGGCGCGTCCCACGAGGGGACCGCGCCCCGGTGCGGCCGGCCCGTCCCCGTCCGGCGACGAGGCGGCTCGGGCCCCAGCCCGACCGCGCCGGCCACCTGCGGCCCGCGCGTGAGGACGTGCCGGGGACACGCGGGGAAGAACCACCCGCGCCGGGAACGCGTGGTCGCTCGGCGCGTGATCTCCGACGCCCGCCTCGGGGGCGCCGTCGACCTCCGGTTCCGGCACCGGCGGGACGGCCTGCTCATGGACGGTCCGGCAGCTTCGTCCACTCGTCCCAGGTGATGTCCCGGCCGATGAGGCGCGGTTGCTCGAAGGGCCAGTCCTCGGCGATCCAGCGCGGCACGAACGCGTCCAGCGCCCGCTCCAGCGCACCGCCCACCTCGTCGTCCACCACCCACCAGGAAATCTCGGCGTCGGCCCCCCGCTTCTCCGGCGGGTCGATGTACACACATCCACGCAGGGCGGTGCGGTCGGCGTTCTCGATCGTGTAGTTGAAGGATTCGTGGGCCTCGATCTCCGCGGCGTGCCGCTCCAGATCGGCGAGGTTCGCCTCGTACGACATCGTGGCCGCCGGCCAGCCCCACGCGGGCCCGAAGATCGTCCACAGCCGCTCCCGCGAACCCATCACCGCGGGATAGTCCAGCGGTGCGTCCCCACCGCTGATCGGACGCAGCCGGTGGCCTCCGCCGTCGGGTATGTCGACGTGGAGGGGGTGGACGAAGTCATGGGGCAGCCAGGTCATGGGTGCGAGCCAACCACGCGGAAGATCACCCGCGCAAAGGGATATGCGGCGGTGGACCGGGGGAGACCGAGGCCCGCACAGGGAACGCGGACCGTTTCGTCCCTCCGGAGCGGACTCCGGTGGCGCAGCGCCAGGACCTCGTGCGCAAGGGGGCCGCACCGGGACACCGCGGGGGCGAGCCGGCCACAGGGTCCGGGATTCCCTGCCCGAAGCGGCCGCTGCGCATGCCCTGTGCTCACGATTATCCTGATTCTGTGGATTCCTACCCGACTCCTTCGGGCAGCGGTCACGGCGACCGGACGCCGGTCGCCGGAGTCCGTCCGGAGATCCTCGCCTCCTGGCAGCGCTCGCAGGCGCTCGGCATCGATCCCGGGGGAGCGGCCCTGCCGATCGAAACCGACCTGGACCCCGACTCCCGCCTGGTCAGAGCTGCAGCGCCAGTGCTGGAGCGACTCTTCGAACGGTTCTCGGGCGTGCCGGTGACCGTGGTGCTGGCCGACTCACGGGCGAACATCGTGGACCGGTGGGGCGACCCGGCGGGGCTGGAGCTGATGGACGCCGCCTCCCTGATGCGGGGTGCCAACGTCGACGAGCGGTTCATGGGAACCAGCAGCGTCAGCATGGTGTTGAGCACCAGGGCGCCGTTCGTGGTCGTCGGCCACGAGCACTTCCTGCACGATCTCAAGGAGCTGACCTGCATGGCCGCGCCCGTGCGCGACCCGGTGGGCGGCACCGTGCGGGGCGCGGTCAACCTCTCCGTGCCCCGGGAGCTGGCCGACCCCACCATGGCCCTGGCCCTGCAGGACGCCACCGAACGCATCGGGGAACGCCTGCTGGAGCTGAGCAGGTCCCGAGAGCTCGAGCTGATGCACTCCTTCCGTCTGGCCGGGGAGCGCGGCGGACGTGGCGAGCTGCACCTGGGCTCGGGAGAGCTCTCCCGGCTCAGCGGAGCGACGCCCCGGCTCGCCCCGCAGGAGCGGCTGACACTGCTGGAGCGGGCCGTCGAGCTGATCTCCTCGACCGGTGAGACATTCGCCGAGGTGCCGCTCGCGGGCAGCCGCGTCGCCGTGCTGCGCCGCCGGGAGCTGCACCACGGCGACGCGGAGGGCGCGGCGGTCGAGGTCAGCTTCGAGGACACCCGCGGCACGGGGACATCGGGTACGGTCACCGCCCCCGACGGGCGTCACGTTCCGCTGCTGGACCGTCCCACCGTGGCGACGGGAGCGGACGCGCCCGGCGCGACGGCGGAACCCCATGCGGCCGAAGGGACCGACGCGTGGCTGCTGCTGGTGGGCGAGCCGGGCGTCGGCCGGCTCGCCGCCGAGGCGCGCGGGCGGCTGTCCCTGCTGAACGAGGCGGGCGCCCGGCTCGGCACCACCCTGGACATGTGGCGTACGGCCGGGGAACTGGCGGAGATCGCCGTGCCGCGCTTCGCCGACCTGGTCGTCGTCGACCTGCTGGAAAGCGTGCTGTCGGGCGACGACCCACCGGCCGGACGGCCGCCCCCCGGTGTGGCGCTGCGCCGGGTGGCCGCGTGGGCGGGCGAGGGCTCCCGCGACCTCCTGGCCGGCGACGTGGACGAGCCGGCCGACTACCCGGCCGGTGGACCCCAGTCCCGGTGCCTGAAGACCGGGCAGCCGGTCACGGACTCGGTGTCGACCGCCGCCCTGGCCGGGTCCCCGGCCGGCCTGGGGCGCCCCGTCGGCCTGCTCGGTGAGGGCGTGCACTCCTACCTGGGCGCCCCCCTGTCGGCGCGGGGCTCCGTCCTGGGACTGGCGGGGTTCTACCGCCGAGGCAGGACGAGGCCGTACGAGCAGGACGACCTCACGCTGGCGGGCGAGCTGGCGGCCCGTGCAGGGATCAGCGTGGACAACGCCCGCCACTACTGCCGGGAGCGGCAGGCCTCCCTCATCCTTCAGCGCAGCCTGCTGCCGCACGCCCTGCCCCGGCTCAGCGCTGTCGACCTGGCTTCCCGCTACGTGCCCGCGGACGCCACGGCAGGTGTGGGCGGGGACTGGTTCGACGCCATTCCGCTGTCCGGGATGCGTGCGGCTCTGGTCGTCGGGGACGTGCCCGGATACGGTCTGCAGGCGGCAGCCACCATGGGCCGGCTGCGTACGGCGGTACGGACGCTGGCCGGGATGGACCTGCTGCCCGAGGAGGTGCTGGCCCATCTGGACGACCTGGTCAGCCGCACCCCCGACGAACCGTCCGGCGAACAGGACCCCGCGACCGGTGCGACCTGTCTGTACGCGGTGTACGACCCGGTGTCCTGCCGCTGCACGGCCGCACGGGCCGGTCATCCGCCGCCCGCTCTGCTGACGCCGGGCGGAGAGGCGGAGCTGATCGACCTGCCGGCCGGCCCACCGCTCGGGCTCGGCGGGCTCCAGCCGTACGAGTCCACCACCCTCGACCTGCCCGCGGGCAGCCTGCTCGCCATGTACACCGACGGCCTGCTCAAGGAGGGGCGCGGCTACGGGGACACCGACGCGCGCACCGGACAACTGCTGGCCTCGCTGAAGCTCGCGGGTCCGGCGCCGGAGGACATCTGCGACCGGGTCTCCGCCACCCTCCTGCCCGGCGGCCCGCACGACGACGTGGCGCTCCTGCTGGCCCGTGTGCACGCCCTGCCCGAGGACCGGGTGGCGTCCTGGGAGTTCCCGTCCGACCGCTCGGTCGTGGCGCGGGCCAGGGAGCTGACCCGTGCCCAGCTCGCCGTCTGGGGCATGTCGGAGCTCGATTTCAACACCGGGCTGGTGGTCAGCGAGCTGGTCACCAACGCCGTGCGGTACGGCGGCCAAGGGCCGGTGGGCCTGCGGTTGCTGCGCGACGACTCACTGATCTGCGAGGTCTCCGACCGCAGCAACAGCTCTCCGCGCATCCGACGGGCGGCCTCGACCGAGGAGGGCGGGCGCGGTCTGTTCCTGGTGGCGCAGTTCACCAAGAGCTGGGGCGCCCGCTACATGCCGCAGGGCAAGACCGTGTGGGCCGAGCAGGTCCCGCAGCCGGAGCACCCCGCGGCGGAGTCGGACGAGCAGGCACTGCTGGCGATGTTCGAGGAACCCGGCTGACCCGCCAGTCGTGCCGTCCCGCCCACGGCGACCGCGTGCGAGCCGGGCCGGCCGCCGCCGCGCCCCCGGGACCCTGGCGGGGGCCGACGCCGGGCGCCCGCGAGGACGTGGTCGCCTGAACGCCGAGCGGGGCGGCACCGGTCGCTCGGGGAGGGAGTCCACCGCGGCCACCCCGGTGCAGATCGCGACCACGCCTGACCGGCCGCCCGCCCAGTGCGGCGCCTCGCGTCCGACCGCTTGGCCCAGTTCTCCAGCGTCAGCCGCTCGGTCGCCGACAGCACGACAGGATCCAGCCGGGTATCGCCCATGCACACAGGACAGCGCGAACGCCCAGCCCGCCGCAGGCGAACTCCGCAATCTGATACACGAGACGCCTCACGTGGCGACCTACATACTCAAAACCAGGTCACCTAGTAGGCAGCCGCTCCCGTGGGCAGGCCGCGGGCCGTGACGAGCCGGGCGCTGCCGTCGGACAGCCGATAGGACAGGCCCACCACGGCCGTCCGTCCGGCGGTGGTCTGTTCGGCGAGCGTCCGGGAGCGGTCCATGAGGAGGTCGACGGTGCACCGGATGTGCTGGTCGATGATGTCGTCGTCCTGGGTGAGGCCGGCGGCGCGTGCGGCGAGGATGCTGGGCGTGACGCGCTCGACGACGTCACGTACGTACCCGGTGGTGCCGACGCCGTCGGTCAGGGCGGCGCGGGCTGCGGCGACCGCGCCGCACGAGTCGTGGCCCAGCACGACGACCAGCGGGCAGTTCAGCACACTGACGCCGTACTCGATGCTGCCCAGCACCTCCGACCCCGCCACGTGGCCGGCGGTGCGGACCACGAACAGGTCTCCCAGGCCCTGGTCGAAGATGATCTCTGCGGCGAGCCGTGAGTCGGAGCAGCCGAAGAGCACGGCGAAGGGGTGCTGGACGGGGGCGGTCTCCGCGCGGCGCGACGCGTCCTGGTTGGGGTGCTGCGGCTCGCCGGCGACGAACCGCTGGTTGCCGGCCAGCAGCAGCTCGAGGGCTTCGGACGGAGACATGGTCGGAGTGTTGGTCATGGCCGCAGATTACGGTCCAGCCTTGCTCGGCACGGCGCGGGGGTCGGCCAGAAGGGGTGCAGCCGGGCGAAGGACACGGGGAGAGGCACCGTGGCCCGCCTCCTGTTGCTTGCCCGTGCGTGGCCGCGTGGTCACAGAGGCGTGAGGCGCCCGCCCCGGTTCGCGGGTCCGGTGGATCCGGTGTCGTCAGCCGTCAGCCGTCAGCCGCACTTGCTTCGCCGAGCTGGTTCGCGCGGTCGACCTCGGCCATGTGCTCCTCGGCCCACTCGCGGAGCGCGGCCAGCGGTTGTTCCAGGGTCAGGCCGAGTGGGGTGAGCCGGTAGTACACACGCGGTGGCACCGACGCTTCCACCCGACGGCCGACCAGGCCGTCACGGCTCAGCCCTTGGAGGGTGACCGACAGCATCTTCTGCGAGACGCCCGTCATCCTGCGTTGCAGCTCCGCGAACCGCACCTCCTCCGGGGACGCCTCCGCCAGCACCTTGATGGCCATGGACGTCCATTTCGTACCGATCCGGTCGAGCAGGCGGCGGGTCGGACACTGCGGATCGAAGAGGTCTCCACGCCTTCCCTGAGGGGGACGCGGCGTCAAGGAGGTCACCTGGAACTCACCACCTGTGGCAGAAGTGCGGTCTTGGCCCTCCCACCCTAGTTACCTATCGTTCTGTTGTCACCATTCGTAACCACCTGGTTCTACCTGGTTCTGTCACCATCCGAGAGGATCCCTGTGCCTGCCACACCACGCCGCACAGCCGGCCGTCGTCCGTCGGGCGTCGAACTCCGCCGGGTCACGGCCAACGGCGTCGACCTCAACGTGGCCCTCGCCGGCGAGGGGCCGGCCGTGCTGCTGCTGCACGGCTTCCCGCACACCTGGCACCTGTGGACCGAGGTCCTGGACGGCCTCGTCGGGCAGTACCGAGTGATCGCACCGGACCTGCGAGGAGCGGGCGCGAGCACGCGCGCGAGGGACGGGTACGACGCCGGTACGCTCGCGACCGACGCGGAAGCCGTCCTCGACGCTCTCGGGGAGAGTTCGGCGGCCGTGGTCGGCATCGACGCCGGCACCCCACCGGCCTTTCTCCTCGCCATGCGCCGCCCCGACCTCGTCCGACGACTCGTGGTCATGGAATCACTGCTGGGCGGACTGCCAGGGGCGGAGGAATTCCTCGCCCACGGGGCACCGTGGTGGTTCGGCTTCCACGCGGTCCCCGGCCTCGCGGAAACCGTGCTCACCGGGCACGAGGCGCAGTACATCGACTGGTTCATCAGCGAGGGCTCTCTCGGGGAGGGAGTGGACCCCGCCGTCCGGGACGCCTTCGTCCACGCGTACACCGGGACCGAGGCCCTGCGCTGCGCCTTCTCCTACTACCGTGCGCTGCCCACGAGCGCCGAGCAGATACGGGAAGCCGTCGGCAAGGGTCCGTTGACCGTACCCACCATGGCCATCGGCGCCCGCCCCGTGGGCAGGGCCCTCGAACAGCAGCTGCGGCCGGTCGCCCGTCATCTTGTCGGCCACGTCATCGAGGACTGCGGCCACATCATCCCGCTGCACCGCCCCAAGAGGCTGCTCAGCCTTCTGGAGCCGTTCCTCGTCGAAGGTCAGCCCTGAGGCTCCTGCGGCTTGGCGTCCACCTCGCGCAGGCCCTCGTCCCTGAGCCCGGTGCGCGCCTCGGTGCGGTGTCCCCGGGCGATGTAGTCACGCACGACCGCTTCGACGGCGTCCTGGGGCGAGCCGACCCCGGCCAGGACCATCACTTCCACCACCAGTTCGGCATCGAGACTGATGCTGACCTTGGCCACGGGCGAACCCCCTTCGTCGGACCAGGACTCTAACAGCCCTGCGGCAGCGGTTCGTTGCCGTTGCAGGTCACGGGGCACACAGGGGGCCCGCGCCCCCACGGCCCCCGCGGGCAGGCCACGCCGTGAGCCCGCCCGCCCGGCCGCTCCGGGGGCGAAGTTACCCGTGCGTTCCGCACGCCGGAGAGATGACAGCGGTGACTGTCCCGGGCACCGCGGCGCGTGACAGCGTCTCCCTCGGCATCGACCGGTGAGGGGAGAAGGCGTGAACAAGGGCTACGCCGTGTACTGCGACGCAGACCCGCACTTCTACGACGCGCCCCACCGCGCCGCCCCCGGCACCCGTGCGGCGAGCTCCCGGTACGCGGCGGCTTGCCTGCCCGTACCGGCCGGATGGCAGAGGGCCGAGAGCGGCGACTGGCTCGCCCTGCGCCCGTCGGCCGTGGAACTGCCGCCGCAGGGCTGGAAGATCCACGTGTCCGCATGCCTGGACAACGCCGAGTCCGTCCTGGAGCGCGTGCGGACACACTGCATCGAGCGCGGTGTCGCGTTCAAGTTCGTCCCGAGCCGCTATCTGCTGCACCAGCGCAACGCCAAGTACGCGGACCGTGCGGGCAGCGGCAAGTTCATCACCGTGTATCCGGCGGACGAGGAACAGCTCGAGCGCCTCGCGGGCGAGCTGGCCGCACTGCTGGCCGGTGAGCCCGGACCGCACATCCTGAGCGACCTGAGGCTCGGCGACAGTCCGGTCCACGTGCGCTACGGCGGCTTCACCCGCCGCAACTGCTACGACGAGAACGGCGAGTTGCAGCCGGCCGTCGCGAACCCCGAGGGCGTACTCGTTCCCGACCTCCGCGGTCCCGTGTTCCGGGTCCCCGACTGGGTGAGCGTGCCGGACTTCCTGCGACCCCACATCGACGCGCGGGCGACGGTGACCCTGGCCGACATCCCGTACACCGTCGAGTCGGCACTCCACTTCTCCAACGGCGGAGGTGTCTACCGAGCACGCGACCTCCGCTCAGGCGAGCTCGTGGTCCTCAAGGAGGCCCGTCCGTACGCCGGGCTGGCGGCCGACGGCGCCGACGCGGTGACCCGGCTGCACCGCGAACGCCGGGCCCTGGAGCGGCTGTCGGGCCTGGCCTGCACGCCCGAGGTACGTGACAGCTTCACCGTCGCAGACCACCACTTCCTCGCCCTGGAGTACCTCGACGGCAAGCCGCTCAACACCTTCTTCGCCCGGCGCCATCCGCTCATCGAGGCCGACCCCGACCACCGGCGGCTGGCCGAGTACACCGAGTGGGCCCTCGACATCCACACCCAGGTCGAGCAGGCCGTCACGGACGTGCACGCCCGCGGTGTCGTCTTCAACGACCTGCACCTGTTCAACATCATGGTCCGCGACGACGGACAGGTGGCCCTGCTGGACTTCGAGGCCGCCCACCACGTCGAGGAGCCGGGCCGGCAGACGGTCGCCCACCCCGGGTTCGTGGCACCACCCGGCCGGCAGGGCCCCGCCGTGGACCGGTACGCGCTGGCCTGCCTGCGGCTCGCCCTGTTCCTGCCGTTGACCAGTCTCCTGGCGCTGGACCGGCGCAAGGCGGAGCACCTCGCCGACGTGATCGCACGGCAGTTCCCGGTTCCGCGTGCCTTCCTCGACGCGGCGGTCGACGAGATCACCGACGCCGCGCCTCGGCCCCCGGCGGCGCGACGGAACGGGGAGCACTTCGTCCCGGTGCAGCCGGGTGACTGGCCCGGCAGCCGGGACTCGATGACGGCCGCCATCCGCGCGTCGGCGACCCCGTCCCGCGAGGACCGCCTCTTTCCCGGCGACATCGCCCAGTTCGCCACCGCGGGCGGCGGGCTCTCCTTCGGCCACGGAGCCGCCGGAGTGCTGTACGCGCTCGCCGAGAGCGGGGCCGAACGCGACGAGGACGAGGAACAATGGCTTCTCGAACGGACGAAGGAGCCACCGTCCGGGATGCCGCTGGGCTTTCACGACGGGATCGCGGGGGTCGCGTGGACCCTGGAGTACCTCGGCCACCGCGACCGGGCGCTCGACCTCACCCGGCTGCTCCTCGACCACCCCTTGGAGGACCTCGCGGCGGACCTGCACAGCGGCACGGCCGGGGTGGGCCTGATGCTGGACTCGCTGGCCGCCTCCACCGGCGACACCGCCCTGCGCACCGCGGCCCTGCGCTGCGCCGAGCTGAGCGCCCGGGGCGTACCGGGCGGCGCGCCGGACGGACGGCCCGGCCGGCGCCGCCGAGCCGGTCTGCTCCACGGCGCGACGGGCAGTGCCCTGCTGTTCCTGCGCCTGTACGAAAGCACGGGGGACACCGGCCTGCTCGACCTCGCCCGGGCCGCACTGCGCCAGGACCTCTCGTGCTGCGTCCGAGGCGCGGGCGGCGCCCTCCAGGTGGACGAGGGCTGGCGCACGATGCCGTACCTGGGAGCCGGCAGCGTGGGCATCGGCATGGTGCTCGACGACTACCTGGCGCACCGCGCCGACGAGCAGTTCGAGCAGGCGCGGACCGAGATCGTGCGCGCCGCGCAAGCCATGTTCTACGCCCAGCCGGGTCTCTACCGCGGGGTGGCCGGGATGGTGCTGTACCTCGGCCGGACGGCGGCCACCGGTCCGGGCACGGGGCCCGGGGCCGTCCGCCGCCAGATCGACGCGCTGGCCTGGCACGCCATGTCCTACCGCGGCCGGCTCGCCTTCCCCGGCGAACAGATGATGCGCCTGTCGATGGACCTCTCCACCGGAACGGCCGGGTGCCTGCTGGCCGTCGCGTCCCTACGCGGTGACCGGCCCGCCGGCCTGCCGTTCCTCCCCCCGCCGCGGCGCGAGCCGCGGCCCACGAGCCGGTCCCGCCAGGGACCGTGAAGAGAACACCCGCCGTACGAAGGGAAGAACACATGAACCTGTTCGATCTGCAGTCGATGGAAACCCCCAAGGAAGAGGCCATGGGGGACGTCGAGACCGGCAGCCGCGCCAGCCTGCTGCTCTGCGGCGACAGCAGCCTCAGCATCACGACGTGTAACTGACGTCCGGAGCGGCCCGTCGCGGCGACCGCGACGGGCCGCGCGTCCGGTACCGGCGCCGGGGCCTCACCGCCCCCGGCGCCGGTGTACCGCGCCTCGTGGCCGCGGGCCGCGAAGAGGTGCGAGGAGGGGCAGCCTGGTGGGAACCGACCCGGTCCGGCGGCGCAGGACGCCTTCGGCGCCCGACCCGTACGACACGGAACCGGGCCCCGTCCCCGCCCTGCTGGTCCTGGTGTGCTCGGTGGCCGCGGCAGCGGTGGCGGTCGCCCAGCCCTTCGTTCTCGGCCGGACCCTGGACCTGCTGCTGCACGGCGCAACCGCCGGGCCCTGGCTCGCGGCGAGCGCCGCACTGCTCGTCGGCGAGATCCTGCTCGACAGCCTGACCGCGCTGCTCACCGGCCGGTGCACCGCCGACTGGACCGCCTCGATCCGCTCCCGCGCCCTCACCGGCATGCTGCACGCCGTCCCCGACCACGCCACCCGGTACACACCCGGTGACGTCGCGACCCGGCTGACTCTCAACGCCTCCGACGCGGGCGGCGCTCCGGCTGCGAGGGCCGCGCTGGCGGCCTCACTCATCACCCCCGCCGGCGCGCTCGTCGCGCTGGCGGTCGTCGACGTGTGGGTCGCCGCGTGCGTCCTGGCCGGTCTACCGGCCCTGGCGCTGGTGCTGCGGGCCTTCGCACGCGACACGGGAACGTCGGTGCGGGCCTACCAACGCGTGCAGTCGGACATCGCGGCCCGCCTGGTGGAAACCCTGGAGGGCGCGGAAACCATCGCCGCCTCCGGCACCGCGGACCGGGAACGCGCACGCGTACTGCGTCCGTTGACCGACCTCGCCGAGCTGGGCGAACGCATGTGGGTGCTGCACGGGCGGGCGCTGGCGACCGGCGGGGTCCTCGTCCCGCTGCTGACGGTGGCCGCCACCGCTGTCGGTGGCCTGCGGCTCGGGGCCGGGGCCCTGAGCGTCGGAGAGCTGCTCGCGGTGTGCCGGTACGCACAGCTGACGGCGGGGTTCGGCAGTGCGGCCACGCTGCTCGGCGCGGTCGTCCGGGGACGGTCCGCGAGGCAGCGCACCACGGCCCTGGAGCGACTGCCCGCCCTGCCCTACGGGTCCCGGACCCTGCCCCCGGACGGCCCGGGAGCGCTCGAGTTGCGCGGTGTACGGGTGCTGCGGGAGGGGACGGAGGTCCTGCGGGTGGACGAGGTGGTGGTGCCGGGCGGCCTGACCGCCGCGGTCGTGGGCCGCAGCGGTGCCGGCAAGTCCGTCCTGGCCGCCGTGGCCGGGCGGCTGATCGATCCCGACCAGGGGGAGGTGCTGCTGGACGGAACGCGTCTCGACCAGCTGACCCGCCCGTGCCTGCGCGCCGAGGTCGGCTTCGCCTTCCCGCGTCCGGTCCTGGGCGACGGCACCGTGGCCGAGGCGGTCGCGGCCGGACCACGCACCGTGTCACCGCACCGGGTACGCCAGGCCCTCCGCGTCGCGGGCGCCGACACCTTCGTACGCCGCCTTCCCGACACGTACGACACCCGGCTCGCCGACGCCCCCCTGTCCGGCGGCGAACACCAGCGCCTGGGTCTGGCCCGCGCGTTCGCCCACGCGGGCCGACTACTCGTCATGGACGACGCGACCTCCAGTCTCGACACCGCCACGGAACACGCGGTGGACCAGGCACTGCGCCGCTCTCTCGGTGCCGCCACGCGGCTGGTCGTGGCACACCGGCCGTCGGTCGCGGCCCGAGCGGACCTGGTGATCTGGCTGGAGAGCGGACGGGTCCGGGCGGTGGGCACCCACCGGGAACTGTGGGGGAAGGCCGCCTACCGGGCGGTCTTCACCACCGAGGAGCACGGTGAGGGGCCGCTCGGCAGCCGAGACGGCGGTGACGGGTCCGCACGGGGACGGACCGCCACCCTGCGCGAAGACGTGCGGCCGTGACGTCCGTCGACGGCAGCCGTGCCCCGGCGGCCCCCGTCAGGTCCGGGGCGCTGCGCCGGCTCGTGCCGCCCGCCCGAAGCTTCCTCGCCGGGCGCAAGGGCGTTCTCGTACGACTCGGAGCGTGGTCGGTGGTCGAGTCGGCGCAGACCTTCGCGGTCGGCTACGGCGTCGCCCAGGCCATGGACAGGGGATTCCTCGTGGGCGACACGCCGACGGGACTGGGCTGGCTCGCGGTCGCCGGCGTCGCCGTGGTCCTCGGGGCACCTGTCGTCACAGGCGTGTTCGCCCAGCTCGCCGGGCTGACGGAGCCGCTGCGCGACCGTCTCGTACGGCGGGCGGTCGTCCAGTCGATGGCCCGGGCCCTGGCCGGCCCCGGTGGCGGGGACCGCGCCGCCGTCTCACGGCTCACGAACCAGGTCGAGATCGTGCGGGACAGCTTCGCCGGTCTCGTCCTCACCCTGCGCTCGTTCGTCTTCACCGCCGCCGGAGCGCTGGTGGGCCTGTTCTCCCTGGACCCGGCCCTCCTGGTGGTCGTCGTGCCGCCGCTCCTCGGGGGCCTGACGCTGTTCCTGGTCACGCTGCGGCCCATGGCGGCCGCGCAACGGCGGGCTCTCGCCGCCGACGAGGCACTGGGCGATCACGCGACGCGTACCCGTGGGGCGCTGCGCGACATCACCGCCTGCGGCACGCAGGCGGAGGCGGCACGGTACGGAGCGCGGCTCGTCGCCGAAGCGGCCGCCGCGTCCCGTGTCCTCGCCCGCTGGGCCGCGGTGCGCACGACGGCCCTCGGCGTCGCGGGCCAGCTGCCGGTCCTGCTCCTGCTGGTGGCCGTGCCGTGGCTGCACGGCAGAGGAGTCACCACCGGCGCCCTGCTGGGCGCGTTCACCTACCTCGCCCAGGCCCTGCTACCCGCCCTGCACACCCTCATGACCGCGATCGGCGCCGCGGGAACCCGCCTGCTCGTGGTCCTGGACCGGTTCACCGCGACGGCGCCGCCACCCCTCCCGACCGGCACGACGCCCCACGCGCCGCACCCACCCGACACCGCGGGCGCCGGCCGGCCGGAGCAGGCCCGCTGCCCGCTCAGGGAAGCCCCTCGGACGCGCCGCCCGACCCCCGCGGTGGAACTACGTGCGGTGACGGTGGCCTACGGAGCGCGGGCGCAGCCGGTCCTCGACGCGCTCGATCTCCGCGTCGAGGAGGGTGAACACCTGGCCGTCGTCGGCCCCAGCGGCATCGGCAAGTCGACCCTCGCCCGCCTCGTCGCCGGGACACTCGCGCCGGACAGCGGCGAAGTCGACGTGGCGGGCCGTACGATCGCCGGCCGGAGCACCGCCGAACTCTCCGCGCTACGGGTGCTGGTGCCCCAGCAGGCCTACGTCTTCACCGGAACGGTCCGGGACAACCTCGGCTACCTGCGGCCGGACGCCCGCCGCACCGAGATCGAGGCAGCCGTGCGAGAGCTCGGCGCCGACCCTCTCGTCGAGCGCCTGGGCGGGCTCGACGCGCCGGTACGGCCCGACGACCTCTCCCAGGGCGAACGCCAACTGATCGTCCTGACGCGCGCGCACCTGTCCACGGCTCGCCTGCTCCTCCTCGACGAGGCGACCTGTCATCTCGACGCCGCGTCCGAGGCGCGAGCCGAGGAGGCACTCGCACGACGCCCCGGTACGCTCGTCGTCGTGGCACACCGCATCTCGTCCGCGATGCGGGCCGACCGGATCCTGGTGCTCGACGGTGCCGGTGCGGCATGCGGCACCCATCCGGACCTCCTGGGCCGTTGCCCTCTCTACCGTGATCTGGTGGGGCACTGGAGCGGAAGCCCGGAGTGACCCACGCCTGCCACACGGTCCCGGCGGCCTGCGTGCCTCCCCCTCACATCCAGCCGGCGCTCTGCACGATGCGTATCGCGTCCACACGGTTGCGTGCCCCGACCTTCCGTATCGCGCTGGCCATGTAGTTGCGGACGGTTCCCCGGGACAGGTGCAGCGAGAGGGCGATCTCCGCGATGGGGGCGCCCTGCGCGGCCAGGGACACCACACTCAGCTCACGCGACGTCAGCGGCATCTCCGACGCCTCCAGCAACGCGAGGGTGAGTCTTTCGTCGAGGAACCGCTCGCCCTTGGCGACGGTGTGCAGCGCGTCGATCAGCCGTTGCGCGCAGGCGTCCTTGTCGACGAAACCGAGCGCCCCCGCGTCCAAGGCCCTGCGCAGCACACCGGGGCGCTCGGAGACTCCGAGAACGACGAGCCGGGCCCCGCAACGGTCCCAGAACGGCGCACGGTCCACCCCACCAGGGCCTTCCAGACAGTCCCCGTCCACCATGCACACGTCCGGGGGTATGTCGTCCCCGTCGGCACCCTCACCGCGGGAGGACATCGACGAGACCTCGAATCCCTCGGCGGACCGGAGCAGTTGCACCAGGGCCGTCCGCAGCAGCGTCGCATCGTGCACCACGAGAACACGGACCATGTGCAGCCAACCCCCTAGATTCCCCGGCCGCCCTCACAGGCCTCCGGGCTCGTCCCCCGCTTACCCCACCCGTGTGCCCCAGGCCACTGCACGAGAAGCGGGGCTGTCGATCACACGCGGGTCCCAGCGACATCAACACGCCGTTCTCAGCGGAGCCCGGAGGCGGACGGCAAGGGGCGACCGGGCTGGAACCTGTCCCTGACGGGTCGGGTAAACCGGTCAGGAGGACCTCGTGGCGCACGGGGTACGGCACCACCGACCGAAAAAAGACGAAGGGAATGTGACCGGAACATTGCGGCTCCCCTTGTACTGCGCCGCGTCTTCGGCTTCTCGCTCCGGTACCACCGCCCTGCGGAACCGGTGGAACCACGCAGCCGCCGACACGGTCTCGAGTTCTGTGGTCCCTTCGTCGGAAGGTCGGTCTACGAGTGATCACGCCTGCCCGCCCCGGTGTGGCGCGCGGCCGGCACGCGACGCGGGCCCGGGACGCACTCGGCTCAGCGGGGTCACAGGACGGACAGGGGCAGCGGTGAGTCAGGTGCTGTACGGCGAACGGACGGGGAGACTGCTGCCACGGATCGTGGAGCTGACCGAGGACCGACTGCGGGTGGCCTCCAGAACCACCCCCTTGCACGAGCTGAACCCCGGTGCCATGGCCGAGGCCTACGCGTCGGTGGACCACCCCGTCGTGGCCTACGCCTTCCCGGGGCGTCGGCCCGACTACTTCGCGACCACCAGCTATACCTTCGACTGGACGTTCAGCGGGCAGTCCTTCCCGATGAAGTTCTGGCGCAAGCCGTTGCACGCAATGATCGATGCCCGGTCTCCGAGGTCGGCCACGTGCAGGGCCGCGTCGTCGCCGAGCCGCCGCCCGGCCGGCGTCAGCATCGTGGCGCTGGCGTCGATGCCGGTGACGAGGGCGCCGCGCTCGCGCAGTGCGGCGAACAGAGGGCCTGAACCACAGCCGGCGTCCAGGACCCGGCGGCCGGCCACGTCTCCGGCGAGGGCCAACATCGCGGGCCGGGCGTCGTACGCGTTCACGAGGCTGTTCTCGGTCTCGGCCGTGTACGCCTCGGCGAAGCTGTCGTAGTCGTTCGCCCGGGCCCGGTCCGCGGGCTGGGCGAGGCTCTCGGGCACATCGGTCACGCGGTCCATCGCCGCAGCCCAGTAGTCACACGGTCCGCCGGACAGGGCCTCCTGTGACCGCCGCCCGGTCCGCAGGGCCTGACGGTGCCCGGTCCGAACGGGGACCGCGAGACGGGGGTGGCGGGATGCGGCCACAGCGTAAACCCGCCACCGTCTCCCACCTCGGCACCAGCCGTCCGTCTGCCAAGGTGGTGCCACCCCAGCACCAACCAGCTTCCGCCGCCCGCCTTTCGACGTCCCGTCACAGGCAGACGGCGCAGACGTGTCATCGGCCCGGACGGTGCCGGTGCACAGATTTGGGAGAGCGATGCGCCCGATATCGCGTACTGCCCTGGGGACGGCGATCGCCGCCGTCCTGGCCGCCACCGCGGCCGTGCCCTCCATGGCGGGGACACCGGGGAACGACACCCTCGCGGAGCAGAGACCCCTGACCGGCAGCCCGGCCGCCACCGCACGTGGCGGGCAGGGGGCTGTCGTCACCCTCGTCACCGGTGACCGCATCCTGGTCACCGAGGGCCCCTCCGGGCGGAGTTCGGCGGTCGCGCTGCCCGCGGCGGACGGCAGCACACCGCTCCTGCAGACCCGCCAGGTGGGCAAGGACCTCTACGTCTACCCGGAGGGAGCCGTCGCCGCGATCGCCGCCGGCCGCGTGGACCAGGAGCTGTTCAACGTGACGGGGCTGGTGCGTCAGGGCTACGACGACGCGCACTCCGACGTGACACCTCTCATCGCCGTCTACGACGAGGCCGTCGACGTCGCCCGCAGCGCACCGGCGACTCCCCGTGGAGCGAAGCGCGGCCTCGTCCTCGACGCGGTCGACGGTGTGGCACTGAAGGCCGACAAGAAGAGCGCCGCGTCCTTCTGGGCGGACGTCACCGACCCCCGCTCACGGTCGGCCGGTCCCCTGAAGAAGCTGTGGCTGGACGGGAAGGTCCGGGCGACGCTCGACCGGTCGACCAAGCAGGTCCACGCGCCGCAGGCCTGGGCGGCCGGGTACGACGGCACGGGCACCAAAGTGGCCGTGCTCGACACCGGCGTCGACGCCGGACACCCGGACCTCAAGGGCCGGATCAGTGCCAGCAGGAACTTCACGGACTCGCCCGGCACGGACGACGTCCAGGGACACGGCACCCACACCACCTCCACCGTCGGCGGCACCGGCGCGGCGAGCGACGGCAGGATGCGCGGCGTGGCACCGGGCACCGACCTCCTCGTCGGCAAGGTGCTCAACGACTCGGGCTCCGGCGAGATGTCGTGGATCATCGCGGGCATGCAGTGGGCCGTCGACCAGGACGCCGACGTCGTCTCCATGAGCCTGGGCATTCCCGAGCGCACCGACTGCTCCGACCCGATGGCCACCGCGACCGAGGAACTGGCCCGGAACCACAAGGACACCCTGTTCGTCATCGCCGCCGGGAACACCGGGCCGACCCTGAACTCTGTGTCGTCACCCGGCTGTGCGCCGAGCGTCCTCACCGTCGGCGCCGTCGACCGGGACGACTCCACCGCGCAGTTCTCCAGCCGGGGACCCGTCCGCGGCTCCCACACCCTCAAACCCGAGATCGCCGCACCCGGCGTCGGCATCTCCGCCGCCTCCTCCGGCGGCCGCGGCATCTACGCGTACCGTTCGATGAGCGGCACCTCCATGGCGACCCCGCATGTCGCGGGTGCCGCCGCGCTCGTCGCACAGCGCCACCCCGACTGGAACGCGCAGCAGGTCAAAGCCGCGCTGGTCTCCTCCGCCGACAGCACCGTCCCGGGCGACGTGCGGGAGACCGGCGGCGGGCGCCTCGACGTCGAGGACGCGGTCGGCGGAACAGTGCTCGGCGCCCCCGCCGTGCAGGGCGGGAGCTTCGACTGGCCGCAGAGCAAGGCCGACCGCACCACCGTCGAGATCCCGTACACCAACACCACCGACCGGCCGGTCAAGCTGGACCTCGCCGTGCGGCACGTCACCGGCAACGACGGCAGCGCCGTCCGCTCGGCCGTCGCCGGACTGAGGAACAGGTCCGTCACCGTGCCCCCGGGCAGCACCGTCGAGGTGCCGCTCCGGCTGGATCCGACGGCCTCCCTCAAGGCCGGCCAGTACGGCGACATCAGCGGCCGCGTGATCGCCACCGCGGGCAAGGTCACCGTCTCCACGCCGTTCTCGCTCTACGTCCAGCCGCGGACCGTCGACCTCCGTGTCAAGGTCGTCGACCGCGGCGGCAGACCCGCGTCGGGCTCCTCGTCCCTCGACCTCGTCGGCACGGACGACGCGTCGGGCGAGCGCCGCTTCAACGAAGGCGCCGCCGAACAGGTGTACCGGGTGCGTCCCGGCAGCTACTTCCTGTCCTCCTTCATCGTCACCCCGGACAGCGACGGACCACTGGCCGACTCCCTGACCTACGCGGCACGTCCGCAGCTGGAGATCACCAAGAACACCACCGTCGTCCTCGACGCGCGCAGGGCGCACCGGCTGTCCGTGCGCACCGACCGGCCCGCCGAGGACCGCGGCACCACTTTGGCCTTCGCCCGCTCGTGGGACGGCGTCTGGCTGCACTCGGGCACCCTGAACGGGGGCCGCGGCGTGCGGGGCTACTACGCCGACGTCCAAGGCCGCGCCCACGAGGGTGACTTCGAGTTCGGCAGCTACTGGCGCCGCTACGCACCGCAGATCACCGCCTTCGGCATCGCCGGCGGGCCGCGCCTGCACCCGGTGACCGCGGACACCGGTTCCGTCAACCTCGACGGTGCCGGAGAGGCCGAGGTGGTGGACGCGGGTGCGGGAACCGCGGCCGAGCTGGCCGAGGCCCGGGTCAAGGGCAGGATCGCCCTGGTCCGCGTGCCGGACGACACCACCTCCGTCATCGAGGAGGCCCGGGCCGCCAAGGCCGCCGGCGCCCTCGCGCTGATCGCCCACCACGACGCCGGCGCCCGCTGGTACCCGGTGACCGGATACACGGGCGGGCCGCTGCCGGTGCTCGGGCTTCCCTCGGACGAGGCGAAGGAACTCGTGCGGCGGCTGGGCTCTGGCCCGGTGGTCCTCGACTGGCGGGCCACCGCGACGAGCCCCTACGTCTACAACCTCGCCTTCCCGGAGAACGGCCCCGTCACCTCCGACCGGACCTACCGTGTCCGGGACGCCGGCCTCGGCCGCACCCAGGCCACCTACCACGCGATGGGCGTGGCGGCCGACTACCTCTCCATAGCCGTCGCGCACCGGCCGAACGCCGACATTCCGCTGGGCGCACTCGACCGCGTCGCGGTGCCCGGCGGACGCACCGAGTACTACTCGGCAGGCAGCACCGGCTTCTCGCAGAACGTCTCCAGCAGCTTCCCCTGGGGCGAGAGCATGATGGGCGCCGTCCGCACCTACCGAGCGGGGGAGCGTCGCACCGAGGACTGGTACGGCGGTGTCCTGGCCCCGGCCACGCCGCGGGACGCCACGGGCAAGGAGCAACTCGCCGCCGAGCGGCAGGGAAACCAGATCGGTGTCGCGCCGGCCATGTGGGGCGACCACGAACACGATGCGGCCCAGGGGTCGTTCGGCGACGTCGGGTCCATGTCCCTGCGCATCGACGGCGAGGAGGCGGGCACCAGCTCCTACCCCTACGGCGTCTTCGACGTCCCGGCGGCCGACTCCGCGTACGAACTCACCCTGCGGACCGCGAAGTTCGGGCAGCCCGCGCAGGTCTGGCAGCGGTCCGTGTCGACCGAGACGACGTGGTCGTTCCGTTCCCGGCTCGAGAAGGACGTGTACTCACAGGGACTGCCGATCCTCTTCCCGCGGTACCGGCTGCCCGAGGACGGCATGAAGACCCTGGCCGCGCGTGACGGGCAGCGCATCACCCTCGGCATCACCGGACACGCCGGATACCGGCCCGGCGCGCTGCGGTCGGCGCAGCTGTCGTACTCCTACGACGGTGGCGGCACCTGGACCGAGGCGGCGACGGACCAGCACGGCGGTGTCTGGTCGGCGACGGTCGACCACGCCGGCGCCTCCGGCAAACAGGTCACCGTGAAGGTCGCCCTGACGGACACCAAGGGCAACTCCGTCACCCAGACCGTGACCCGGGCCTACGACGTGCGGTAACCCGCGTCATACGGCTGGTCGCCGGGCGGCACCCGCAGTGCCGGGGTGTCGCCCGGCCACGGTCGGCCTCGCCGGGGCCACAGGTCCGCAGCCTGTCGCTCCCCCCGGAGACAGGCGCGGGACGCTCGATCACACCCGCCCGCCGTGCTCCGGTTCGTCAGGGAGACGACCCGGCGGACCGGCCCGGCCGCCGGGTGAAGCGCCGCAGCCCCCGTCGGGTGGGCTTGAGGGGCTTGTCCTCGGGGGCGAGCGGGCCCTGGCCCGCGGTCACGGCCGCTGCCGCCGCCGGGGGCGGCACGGGACGGCTGCCCTGTTCGAGCCTGGTCCGGACGGCCTGGGCCATGGCCTGATGGGACGGTTCCAGCAGCAGGCCCTCCGCGGACAGCCGCTCCCACATGTGCAACAGCTCCTGCCCCCGGGCAGCCACCTGGCCCTCGTCCCACAGCCGCTGCCACGCCGCGGTGGCGCGGGCCACCTCGGGCGCCGCACGGTTCAGGTCGGTGCGGCAGCGGATGCGCGCGACGGTCAGCGCCAGGACGGTGGAGAGCATGTAGTCGCCGCGCAGATACGCGAGGTACGCCTCGATCGCCCTCGCCTCCAGCGAGAGTTCGTCCTCCGCGCCCCTGCGCAGCGAGAGGTGCTCGCGCAGCGCGCTGGCGAGGACGAACGCCGTGTGAAGTTCCTCGCGCTGCGCGTGCTGGATGATGCGCTCGACGCGGGCGAGCGGAGGGAACGCCTCCTCCTCCGCGGCGGTACGCTCGCGCCCGGGCGGCAGGTCCTCCTCCTCGGCGATGGTCCGGCTCGAGCCGTCGGGGTACACACGCAGGCGTGCCACCTGCTGCACGGTGCGGTCGATGACGGTGGCCGCCACCGGGGCCCCCAGGGTGCGGGCGAACATGGCGACGGCGTCGAGGATCGCCTCGTTGGGCGGCCGCGTGCCGCCCATCTCCAGCAGATGGCCGTTGACCACCGTCGACCCGTCCTCGGCCACGTAGGCGTCGAGACGGACCAGCGGTGGTGCGCTGAGCGCGGGCAGGTTCCCCCCGTCACGGGGCGTCAGTGAGTGGGACATTCGCTCAGACTCCGGGTCGGACGACACCCAGGATGGGCATGGAGGCGGCCGGTGCGGTCGTGATCGTGCGTCCGGGCCGCGGGGCGTGGACCATCTGCCCGCCCCCGATGTACATGCCCACGTGCGTGGCGTCGCTGTAGTAGATGATCAGGTCCCCGGGCCGCGCGGAGGACAGGCCGACGCGGGTCAGCCCCTGCCACTGGGCCTGCGAGGTACGGGGCACGGGGTGTCCGGCCGCCGCCCAGGCCGCGGAGGTGAGACCCGAGCAGTCGTACGACGAGGGGCCCACGGCGCCCCACACGTACGGCTTGCCGATCTGCGCCATCGCGAAGTCGACGGCCCTGGCGGCCGCTCCGCTCGCCTTGGTCCCGCCGCGCGGGCCGGTCCCGGCAGAGGTGCCGCCCCCGGAGGAGGTGCCGCCACCCGAGCCGGACCCGGAGGAGGTGCCGCCGCCCCCGGAACCGGAACCCGTCCACCTGGACCTGGCTTCCTCAGCCCTCTTCCTTTCCAACTCGGCGAGCTTGCGGGCCTGTTCCTTTTCGAGCCCGTCCTCGATCCGCTTGGCCTGGGCGATCCTCTTCTCGATCTTCTGCTTCGCCTCGGCCTTGTCCGCCCGGCTGCTCTGCAGCTTCTGCAACTCCTTCGCGGCGGCGTCGGTCTGCCCGGTCAGCTTCGCGTGGGCGGTCTTCTGGGCGTCGGAGACATTGACCAGGTTCCGCATGGCCTGGCGGGCCTGGGACGCCTCGTCCAGGGCCTGGTCGGGGTGGTCGCCGAGCAGCAACTGGATCCCCGTCGCGGCGAGGTGGCCCCCGCGGTACTGGGTCCGCGCCGCCGCACCGGCGAGGTCGTGGAGATCGTTCACCCGGGCCCGGGTGCGGGCCAGGTCCTTGCGGAGCGTCGTCAGCCGCTTCGCCTGGTTCGTCGCCTTCTCGTTCGCGGCGTTGTACGCCTCGGTGGCCACCTCCGCCTCGCGGTAGAGGCCGTCCAGTTCGGCGCGGATGTCCTCGATCGACTTGTCGTCCTGGGGACCTGGTTCGTTCGGGGCCGCGTAGATCGGGCCGGGTATCAGGACGATCGCGCAGACGAGGACTGCTGTGCTGGCCCGGCTCCGCAGCCGTCTTCCGCCGGTCGACACGTGCATCAACTCCACTTCCAACGGTCGCGTGCAGGCGGCTCGGACGGGCACCTCGCCATCACAGCCGCCACCGGAGGTCACAAGGAGGTCGTTCGACCCTTGAACACACTACCCTCACCCGAACGGCCGACCCCTGTATCCCCGCGCGTGTCAACTCGCGCACACGCGACGCGCATACCGGCTGCCGGCCGCGTTCCCCCTCTGCTTCCCGGCGATTTCACGCCTCGTCCATGTCGGCCCGCGGCCGGGCGTCGTGCCCCGGGTGGCCCGTGCTCTCGAAAGACGAGGGCAACGGTGTCAGCCGGTGCCCGTGGAGAGGGCGAAAGGGCCGTGCAGAGCCGCCCATTGCGGGAGCAGGGCGGTCCTGCCGTCGGCGATGCGGCCGTCACCGTCATGGCGAGGTCCTCGGCGAAGGGCAGTTCGGGGACTTCGACGTCCTCTCGGCCCTCTCCGTCCTCTTCGACTCCGCCGCCGGTTCCGGTCCGGTCGGCCGGGGAGCAGGGGGGCGAAGAAGGGGAGGCGGTCCGTGACGGAGCCGGGGCCCGTGTAGGCGTCGAGGACGAGGGTGAGGGGGCCGAGAGTGACGCCGAGTTCCTCGGCGGCCTCGCGGCGAAGGGCGGGCGGGTCGTCCGCGTCGAGCAGTCCCGCGGCTGCCTCGAGCCGACTGAACACCTCCCGCACAAGGGCACCCGCGTCACCGACTCCGGTCGGATCGTGCAGAGGCCGGACAGCGGTCGGCCCATGGCGGGAGTACCGTCGGCCGGTCTGCGCGGGCACAATGCCCGCCTCGGTTTGCTGTACCCCGAGTAACAAGATCACAGTTGGTGTGCGCACCTCGCCCGACCACCCGAGGTAGCGCCCTTCCCCTTTGTGTGCCCGCGTTCGTGGTGCCCGGATGACCAACAGGAAGCCGAATGAACCCGTCAGACGACCGCCTGGAGCAGGCGCGCGAGGACTATGACCACCACCTGAGGACATGCCGTCAGTGCGATGCCGACGGTGTGAACTGCCCCGTGGCCAAACACCTCAGACGCCTGTACAACAACCTCCTCAGAACGACCCGCAACCGCTCGGGCGCTTCCCTCACCCGGTAGCGCCGGACACCGCGGTCGCCGCCCCCGGGGTACGGCGCGCTGGTCAGTACACCGGCGGTCACCACCGCTGATGGAACCCGTCCCGGACCGGCAGCGTCAGAAGGAGGAATCTTCTCCCTGGAGGACGCATGCGCGTCAGGGCCATGAGCTGCGTCACCCTGCTGGGCACGGTGGTCGCCGGACCGGTGGTCGCCGGTTGCGGTGGTCCGTCCGGTGACGACGCCGGTGCTGACGCGGACGCGGTGGCGCGGCGCGCCCGGCAGGTGGCCGCGGCCTGGGAGGGGTCGGCCGCGGCCGACGCGTGGCGCGCCGGCTACCACCCGATGGGTGACGTGATCCAACTGCCCCGTGGCGGCCTGCGGAGCGAGGCCGATGCGCGGGCGTACCGCGACCGCAGCTTCGTCCGGCACGGCGAGCTGCCTGCCACCCGGGCAGGGGAGGGCCGGGTGACCTGGGCCGCCGGCGGGTCGCTCACGCGGCCGATGACGGGGGCGGAGGACGCGTACAGGTCCCTGTCCGACGGCCGCGTCGGAGACGAGCCGCACCTCGTCGTGACCGGCGCGAAGCCGGGCACCATGACGCTGGTCACCAGCCGCGGACCGGCCACCGTCCCTGCCTGGGTCTTCACCCTGGACGGCTACACCTCACCCCTCAAGCGGGCCGCCGTCCTCCCCTCGGTGCTCCCCTCGCCGCCGATCGCCCCAGCGCGCGACGTCCCCGTCCAGCTGCTGGGCGGGCTGGTCGGCGTCGCCGGAGACGGCCGGTCGGCGACGGTGGTCGCTCGCCATGGCGCGTGCGACGACGGCCCGGCGGTGGAGGTGCTGGAAACACCGCGCAGCGTGGTCCTGTCGTCCTCGGTCAAGCAGCGGGAGAGCGGAGGCGACTGCACCAAGCAGGCGAAGCTGCAACGAGTGACGGTGGAGCTCGCTCGCCCCGTGGGTGACCGCGTCCTGTTGGACGCGGCATCAGGCCGCCCGATCCCTTACACACCGCCGCACGGCCCCTCGCCGAGCTGGAGCCGGTAACCGGCGGGCGCCCGCAGAGATCGCGGCGAGGCTCGGGGCGGCTGCGGGGCTCCCCTTGCCTTTCGCGTCGAGCCACCGGGCGCTAGTGTCCGGAGCGGTGAGTCGACCCACGAGGAGTTGTAGGCATGGTCGGTCGTCCGAGCGCGCGTTGACGTCGTAGGCCTGTAGGTCTGTCATCGCGTGCTGCCCCTGATGTTGCGGCACAGCGAGCCTTCTCCTGCCCGAACCGTCGGCGCACCCGTGGTGTCGCCAGGTAGCGGGCCTCGTTGTCGGCAACCCGAGGGATATCCGTGCCTTCCGCTTCCCCCGCTGGATCCCGTTCCGGTCACCCCGCTCCGTCCAGCCTGTGGCGGGACCGTGACTTCCGCAGACTCTGGGTGGGGCAGACGGCCTCCCAACTCGGAGAACACACAGGTCTGGTAGTCCTCCCGCTCCTCGCCGTGCTGACCCTCAACGCCAGTGCCGCCGAGCTGGGTGTCCTGCGCGGTGTGGGCCAGGCACCGATCCTGTTGCTCTCGCTCTTCGTCGGCGCCTGGGTGGACAGGCGGCGCACCCGTACGGTGATGGTGCTGACGGACGCCGGCCGGGCCCTCGCCCTGGGCGCCGCCGCGGTGGCCGGCCTCTCGGGCCGGCTCGGCCTGCCCCCGCTCTACGTGATCGCCTTCGCCGTGGGGGCCCTTTCCGTGTTCTTCGACGTGGCCTACCAGACGTCGCTCGTACGCCTGGTGCGACGCGATCAGCTCGTGGGGGGCAACAGCGCGCTCGAGGGAAGCCGGTCCGCGGCGCAGACCGGCGGTCCCGCCCTCGGCGGAGCGTTGGTGTCCCTTCTGTCGGCGCCGGTCGCCGCCGCCTCCAGCGCACTGTTCTTCGCGCTGTCGTTCCTGTCGATCCGGAGAATCCGGCGGGTGGAATCGACCCCGGAACGCCGGGAAGATCCCCTCGGGGTCTGGCGGCGGATCCGGGAGGGGCTCCGCTTCGTCGTCCACGACACGGTGCTGCGGACCGTGTGCCTGGCCTCAGCCGCCTTCCAGTTCTCCTTCGCGGCCGTGATGACCGTCTATCTGCTCTTCCTGCCGCGGGAGCTGCACCTGTCCGGCGCCGCCGTCGGGCTGGCTCTGGCGGCGACCGGGCCGGGGGCCCTCCTCGGCTCCGTGCTGGCCGCCCGCCTGCCGAACCGGTTCGGGTACGGGCCGGTGCTCGTGGCCGCGGCGGCACTCGGCGACGGCGTGTTCTTGTGTGTTCCCGCGCTGCACGGCTCCTCCGGGGTGACCGTCTCCGTGCTGGTCGCGGTCAACTTCGTGTTCGGGGCAGGCGGTCAGCTGGTGAATGTGGCGGTCATGGCCGTACGGCAGACGGCCACTCCGGACGGGATGCAAGGCCGCGTGGCCGCGACGATCACGTTCGTCGGCATGGGGCTGTCTCCGCTCGGTTCCCTGCTCGGCGGATTCCTCGCCGAGGAGTGGGGGGTGCGCACCAGTCTCCTGGCGACGGCCGCGGGCATGATGCTGTCCCCGGTGGTGATGGCCCTGTCGTCCCTCGCCCGCCTTGGGCGGACGCTCCCGGCCGTGCAGAAGGCCGCCGACAGCGGGGCGCCGCGATAACGACTCGTGGTGATGACCGGGCGCTTGATCAGCCCCAGGCATGCACGGGCCGGCGCGGCGCGGACGTGGCCGTACGTCCGGCGCCGGGCCGCCTTCGAAGAGCTCTTCACAGCACGAAGAGCAGTTCGAAGTCGGGGTCGGGCCGTGAGATCATTTTGTCCGCGGCGGGCGGCCTGACGGCCGTCGTCGTGCCGGCCACCGGTTGTGCGGTCGGACCCGGAGTACTGGCGACTCCGCACTGCGGCACCTGGGGGAAGCATGGGGCACGACGGGCCGACAGGAGTACCCGGGGAGCGTACTCGCGCCGAACGGCTGACCGAAGGGCTGATCGTCGTCGTGGCGTCGGTCGTTTCACTCGGTCTGCTGGCCGGTCCGGCAGTCGTTTTCGGAACGACTGCGTGGCACCTGGTCACCGACACCGGCACCACCGCGTTCAGCCGGCTCGCGGCGCCGATGTTCTTCCTCGCCCTCGTGGCGCTGCCACTCGTCCTGGCCCGCATGGCGTTCCGCGCAGGCCGGCGAAAGGGCGGGGAGCGGCTGACCGCGGCGGTCCCCGCGGTGCTGACGCTGCTCGGCTCGTCCGTGGTGCTGTTCGCGGCCCTGTCCCTGGTCTTCGTGTACGCGGACTGACCCCGGACGACGCCGGGCCCGAGTGTCGTCCCGGCCGCCGCCGCGTCCGCGCCCGCTGTACGCGTATGACCTCGGCATCACCGGTCACCTGCGGATCGCATGGGCGTTCGTGCAGGTGAGCACCGTCAGTAGTCGAGGCTCGGGTACCAGTCGTCGCGGCCCTGCGGGGTCAGGTCGAGCAGGTGCCAGACGGGGGCCAGGAGATCGATGCCGCGCTGGTCGATGTCGTCGGCCATGCGGGGGTGGGTGGAGTAGCGGTGGCGGACCGTGCCGTCGCCGTCGCGAGTGAAGACGGAGACGGTGGAGTCCTGTTCGCCGGCCTCGTCCTCGCTGCCCAGGTCGTACTTGAACGTGCTGTCGCCGCAGCTCAGGAGCCGAAGCCGGTGCCAGCCGCGGTTGCGGGCGTGCTGCCGCAGGGCGGGTGGGTCCGCGGCCGCGGCGATGACGAAGTCGGCGTTGCGGGCGATGTGGTGGGCGATGCCGTTGAAACCGTCGACCCACAGCGTGCACATCGGGCAGGGGGTGGTCTGGAGCTTGCCGTACATGAGGTGGTAGACGATCAGCGGACGGTCCGTGGCGGTGAACAACTCGCTCAGAGTGACCTCGCGCACCGGTGTGTCGCCGGCGTCGAGGTCGGCGGGGCCCTCGACGAAGGTGTAGTCGTCGACCGGCGGACCCTGCGGGAGCGCCCGTCGCTGGGCCGCGACCTTCTCGCGGTGACGCATGAGTTCGATCTCGGCCAGGCGCAGCTCTTCGCGAGCGTCGAGGTAGTCAGCCGACTCGCCGGCCAGTCTGGTGTGCCGCAGCATCGTGTCCTCCTGAGATGGCCAGTCCCCGAGCTCCCGGTTCCCGCGTTCCCCGACCGGTCCTTCGAGTCTATGGCGGCTCCGCGGTCCACCGACAGCCGAGCTGTCGTCCGGGGCTGCGGGTCGGTCCGCGAGCGGGCCGGGGAAGCCGGCCCCGTGCGGAGGAGGACCGGGCGCGGCCACCTGCCACGGGGCGGGGCGTGGAGGGCGGGGGCGGTGTGGTGACGGCCCGGTGCCGCACCGGCGCGGGTGTGCTCCTGGCCGGTGCGGCAGCCGCTCCCGCCGCCCGCTCGAGTCCGGTCAGGGAGCGGTTGCTTCGAACCGCGTGATCCGGACGGAGCCGCCGAGCGCCCCGGTGGTGAAGTTGAAGAGGGCGTAGCGGTAGCCCATGAAGAACTGCCAGGCGTTGTTCAGGGTGAAGGTGGGTCCGAACAGGGTGAAACGGGTTCCGTCGGTGCTGTAGGAGAACCGCGCGGTGCGGTTCGTGCCGGGCGTGATGTCGACGTTCACACGCAGCCAGATCCGGCTGCCCGAGACGCCGGCGCTCGCCCGCACGGTGCCGGTGCCGGTGGTGTTCCAGTTGGCGTCCATGGTGAGACCGTCCACCATGACCACGCGGGTGCCGCCGCTGTCGCGCATGAGCCCGATGCAGGCGGAGGAGTCGCGCAGCAGGGCCAGGCCCGCCCGGTCCCCGTCCCGCATCCCGGTGTGCTCCAGCACCGCCGTCGCGGTGGAGGTGGGGCCCGGAATGCGGTGGGTGAGGGTGTTGCGGGCCCAGTACAGGTCGCTGGTGACGGTCGCGGTGCGCAGCGTGAGGCCGTCGCCCACCGACCACTTGCTGTTGTCGGGGTTGTGGTTCCACTCCCACCTGGGCGCCAGGGACGTCCCGGTGAAGTGCTCGACGCCCGTCATGGGCTCGACCGGGCGAGGCGGGGCGGGAACGGCGGGCGCGGGATAGGAGCCGCCCCAGGCGCCGCCCACGAGCTGGACGACGGGCCAGCCGTCGGAAGTCCAGGTGACCGGGGCCAGGACGGGGATGCGGCCGCCGGGGTAGGCGTCGACGAACGCCATGTAGTACCACGCCCCGTACTGCGTCTGCACCAGCCCGCCCTGGTGGGGGACCCCGCCACCGGGGACCGGGCCGGGCAGGTCGAGCAGCACCTTCCTGAGCGTGTAGGGGCCGAAGGGGCCGCTCGTCGACTTCAGGATGTACTGGCCGTTGGCGGGGCGGGTCAGGAAGATGTAGTAACTGCCGTTGACCTTGTAGAAGCGGGCGCCCTCCAGGGTCCCGACGCTGGACGGGGTGCTGAACACCTGCTGGGTACGGACCTGGGTGCGGCCGTCCGGGGAGAGCTGTGCCACGTGGATGGCGGTGTTGCCGTACGCCACGTACAGGGTGTCGTCGGTGTCCACGAGCATGCCCGCGTCGTAGTAGGCGGTGCCGATCGTGGTCAGCCGGCGCCAGGGGCCTTCGACGGAGGTGGCCGTGTACAGATAGGTCTTCGCGAAGTCGATCTGGCCCACCCAGTAGAACGTCCGGTTGGACGGGCGGTACGCCAGTGACGATGCCCAGATGCCCCGGACGTAGCCGCGGGCGCCGTTGAGGTCGTACTTGGGACCGAAGTCCAGCACCGGCACCGAGTGGCCGGCCAACTCCCAGTTCACCAGGTCGTACGAGCGCAGGATCGGAGCGCCGGGCGAGTAGTGCATGGTCGAGGCCGAGCAGTAGTACGTGTTGCCCACGCGGATGACGTCGATGTCCGCGAAGTCCTGCCAGAGGACGGGGTTGGCGTAGGTCGTGGCGGTCGGGGAAGGCGCCGCCGGCTGTGCGGCGGACACCTGTCCGGCCGCTGCCACGGGCAGCACGCTCCCCGCCAGCAGGCCGGTTCCCGTCGCGAGTGCGGCACGACGATTGACGGAATGACGAGTCCATGACATGCGAGCTCCTTGCGGCGTCGAGGGCGGGGCAGGGAGGGAGCGGGTCCCGAGTGGCCACACGTTCGGTGTTTCGAACATGTTTCGGCAACTCGGACGGTCAGGATCGTGGATGGCACCCGGGGCGCGTCAACCCCCTTGCATCATTCGGCAGTCGCACCGAATTGTTTCGCTCGCCGGGTGGTGCCGACGTGTCACTCACCCGGCCGCCCGACGCCTCGGGCGCCTGACCTGCCGTGCAGGTCAGGCCTGTGCCGGCCGTACACGACGACCTCGGTTCCTTCATCGCTGCGGGACATCCTTGAGGAACAAGATCCCGTCGTTGTCCGCCAGACGGGCCGGGTCGAGCGGGGCGTAGCCGAACCAGGGGGACACCCGGGGCACGGGCCGCGTGTCACCGAGGGCGGTGGCCAGCCGCGGGGCGTCGATGACGCAGCGGTCTTCCGGGAGCGCGTACAGGAGACCTTCGAGGGTGTCCGGCGGCGGAGTGTCCACTCCCTGGTGCCGGATCGTGCCGAGAGCCGTGGCCACGAAGGCGTACTCCGCGCCGAGCTGGGCGCTTACCAGCGCGCCGGCGCTCCACCACTCCACCGGCCCCTGCCACATCTGCATCCTGCTTTTCTCCCGCTGGAGATGGGAGTTGTGCGCGTGGGCGAGCACCGGGCCCCGAGCGGCGACGGCGAGGAGGTTGTGGGCCATCATCGAGTCCCGCAGCGCGCACAGTCGGCTCATGCGGGCCGGTGAGGTGTCGGCCATCCAGAAGTGGTAGCGCAGCAGGCCGGTGGCGGTACGCCCGTACAGGCGAGCCCGGTCGACATCGTCACGCGAGGTCGCCGCGAGCAGGTGGGGTGTCTGCTGGTCGAGCAGCGCCACCAGATCGTCGGCGAGCAGGCGCAGCTGACGGGCCTCGGCCGACTGCCCCACGGACCGGGACGGGTCCATCATGGCGGCGGGATCGGTCCACCGGTCGTCGGCGTCGAGCAGGCGGTCGAGCGTGTCCGCGGTGCAGGGGAGCAGGTCCGTGTCCACGTGGGCCGCGAGGTGGTCGTGGAGTGCGGTGAGGGCCTGACGGGGGCTCGCGGCGTGGGTGATCTCCAGCGGGCCGTCGAAACCGGCGAAGCGGAGCCGTTCGGAAGCGGGCCGGCCCTCGTCGTCGACGCGGATGTTGTAGGCGCGCATCCAGCGCACGAGCTCGTGGTTGGCCGCAAAGGCGCCCCAACCGTGGCTGATCCCCCGTTCCATGACCTCCTCTAGGGTGCCCGTGCCCGAGGTGACGTAGTCGTCGACGAGCAGGCTCGTCATGCAGTCGCTCTCGATCGCGATGGTCCGATAGCCCTCCTGCTCGACAAGCTGCCGGAAGAGCTCGTTGCGCAGTTCGAGCAGAGCGTTCTCGCCATGGGTGGGCTCGCCCAGGGCGAGCAGCCGCGGCCGGGCCGGGACCAGCCTCATGACGGAGGCGGCATCGACGGCTTGGGCGGCGTCCTTGATGTCGGTAGCCATGCCCTCAACGCTATCGTTGAACCTACGGTTGAGACCTGCACGCGGTATCGTCGGCGATATGGGGCGAAACCTTCAAACAGCCGCTCGGCTCAGGCCGGTTGACCTGGCCCGCGGGCACGGTCTGTCCACGCAGGCGATCAGGAACTACGAGGAGGCCGGCATCCTTCCGGCCGCCGGCCGCACGCCCCACGGCTATCGCGTCTACACGCCGCAGCACGCGGGCGCCCTGCGGGCGTTTCTCGCCCTGGTACCCGGCCACGGCCACCAGACGGCGACGTCGATCATGCGGGCCGTGAACCAGGGCGCCGTCGACGAGGCCTTCCGCCTCATCGACGAGAGTCACGCTCAGCTGCTCGTCGACCGGCAGACCCTCCAGGCAGTGGAGAAGGCCCTCCGCGGCCTGGATCCCGCGGGGGTGCCCGGAGCAGAGCCGACCGCGATGCCCGGGGCCGAGGGCACGTTCATCGGGCCGCTGGCCCGGAAGCTCGGGATCCGACCCGCGACGCTGCGCAAGTGGGAGCGCGCCGGGCTCGTGCGCCCGCGCCGCGACCCGCAGACCGGCTACCGCGTCTATGGCGAGGCCGACGTGCGGGATGCCCGACTGGCCCACCAGCTCAGGCGGGGCGGCTACCTCCTGGAGCAGATCGCCCCGCTGACCGCCCAGGTGCGGGCGGCCGGCGGGCTGGAGCCGCTGGAGGCAGCCCTGCGGGACTGGCACGGTCGGCTGTCCACTCGTGGGCGGGCGTTGCTGACCGGAGCCGCCGAGCTGGAAGCGTACCTCCGTGAGTGCGGAACGGCTGGGGACTGACCTGCCGCTCCGAGGTCGAGGACGGCACTGCGAGCCCGTCGTCATGGCGTGGCTCACTCTCCGGCCGTTGCGGGGCGGGGTGCGCGATCACGACCGGAATGGACACTCGTCCTCCCCCGGGTTTCGGTGTCGATCACGACCTGGTGGCTGATCGACTACGGGTAGTTCTCAGCGGCCGGCTCCCCGGGCCGACGGGGCGAGTACATGCGTCGCCCTTGCGGGCCGCGGCCCGCCGGCCCGCGCAGACCTCTGCAGCAGGGGCATGCGCCGGCCGTGGTGCCGAGGGCCTCCCGACGAGGGTGGAGCGGCGCGGGCGCCTACTTGTGCTCGACTCGGCCTACCGCGTCGGGCCCGCTCGTCAGCGCCTCGCAGGCGGCCCGCCACGTGGGGGCGCCGGGGTGGAGCTCGGTGTGGAGGTAGGCCGCGGTGAGTCGGGCCAGGGCGGAGACCCGCTCGGGGTTCTCGTCGGTGGTCTCGGCGGCGTCGTATCCCGCGATCCCGCCGAGACCGTGCTCCGCGTCGAACAGGGTGAGCAGGGTCTTGGGTCCGGGGGCGAGGGTGTAGGGGTCGGCGTGCCAGTCCGGTCCCATGTCCGTGAAGTGCCGGGAGTCGTCCTTGTCGCCGGCGACGACCAGCGCGGGCGCGGTCATGGTGGAGAAGTCGAGGGCGCCGATGATCGGCCACTGCTCGGCCATGGGCCCGTTGAGGGCGTCGCCGCCCCGGCCGGGCGCGGCGAGGAGCACGCCGGCCTTGATCCGGGGCTCGACGAGGTGCACCACGTTCCCGGTGTCCGGGTCGTTGAGCCCGGCGCCCAGCAGGAGGGCGGCGGTGAAGCCGCCGAGCGAGTGCCCGGCGAGGGCGACCTTGGTGTGGTCGATCCGTCCCGCGAGCTGTGGCACGGTGCGCTCGATCGTGTCGAGCCGGTCGAGGATGTGGGTCATGTCCTCGGCACGGGAGCGCCAGAAGTCGGGTGCGCCGGGTGCGTCGGCGACCAGGTGGCTCAGTGTGCGGGAGGTGAGGTGGGTCGGCTGGATGACGACGAATCCGTGGGCAGCCCAGAAGTTGGCGAGCGGCGCGTAGCCGTTGAGCGAGGAGAGGTTGTTCGAGGGGCCGTGCCCGTGCGAGAGGAGGAGGACGGGGAGGCCGGTCCCGGTCGCGGGGGCGGAGACGCGGACCTGGAGGTCCACCGGACGTCCGGGCACGGAGAGGACGACGGGGCTGAAGGACAGGACCGGGACGGGCCTGTCCAAGGCCTCGGTGGTGGTGGCAGTGGATGTGCTCACGATGTGGGTTCCCTTTCGGTGGCACCTCCCGTCGCCGGTCTTCCGCGACCGGCGACGGGACAAGGCGGTCAGGAGTGCTCCGCTTCGGCCGGACCGAAACGGAGCACCGCTCCACCTAGTATTCGGAGCACTGCTCCGCTTTGTCAAACACGCGGATGGGGTGTGAGGCGAGCGTCGGCGGCTCCGTGGGGGACGTGCTGCCGCAGGGCGAGGGGTGAGGGGTGAGGGCGGCAGTGAAGGGCCGGGGCCGCCGTCGCGAGACACTGCGTCTTGCGCGAGAGGGCCGCGCGGGCTCTCGTCGTTTTGACGAGACGGTACGTGTCGTCGCTCATGCCCTCCGTCCTCCATGAAAGAAGACGCCGCTTGATCCGAACTTCCGAAGCATCGTCCACCCCCGCTGCCGTCTCCCAGCTCACCGTCTCCGACGTCAGCAAGCGCTACGGCCGGCACCTCGTCCTGGACCGCGTGTCCTTCACGGTCCGGCCCGGGGAGAAGGCGGGGGTCATCGGGGACAACGGCTCCGGCAAGTCCACCCTGCTCCGGCTGCTCGCCGGCGTCGAACAGCCCGACAACGGAGAGGTCGGTGTCGTCGCGCCGGGGGGAACAGGGCACTTGGCGCAGACCCTCGATCTCCCCGGGACGGCGTGCGTCGGTGACACCATCGACCTGGCCCTGGCCGGGCTGCGCGCCCTCGAAGGGCGAATGCGGGCGGCCGGTGCCGCGCTCCAGGGCGCCGACCCGGCCGCGTACGACAGGTACGCCGCGCTCGAGGCGGAGTTCGAGGCGCGCGGCGGGTACGACGCGGACCGCTGTGTCGACGTCGCTCTGCGCCACCTGGGAGAGGCGGCCGGTCAGGACCGGTCGCGGCGGCTCGGCACCCTCTCCGGCGGCCAGCGCTCCCGGCTCGCCCTGGCCGCGACGCTCGCCTCGGCACCCGAACTCCTCCTGCTGGACGAGCCCACGAACGACCTGGACGACGAGGCCGTGGCCTGGCTGGAGGAACGGCTGCGCGCTCACCGGGGCACCGTCATCGCCGTCACCCACGACCGGGCGTTCCTCGACCGGGTCACCGACACCATTCTGGAGGTCGACCCCGACACGCGGTCCGTGCGCCGCTACGGCAACGGCTACCCGGGGTACCTCGTCGCCAAGGCCGCCGAACGCGCCCGGCGGGAGCGGGAACACGCCGAGTGGCGCACCGAGTTGGCCCGGCAGTCCCGGCTCGCGGACTCTCATGCGGGACGCCTCGGAACGATCCCTCGCAAGGGGCCGTGGGCCTTCAGTGGTGCGGGCGCGTTCAGGGCCCGCTCGCGGGCCCACGGTGCCATGAGCCGCATCCGCAACGCGCGTGAACGGCTGCACCGGCTCACCGAGAACCCGGTGCCCGCACCTCCTGAGCCGTTGCGGTTCTCGGCGGACATCGCGGGGATGGCGGACCGCGCGGTGGAGGTGCGGGACCTGCGCGTGCCGGGGCGCCTCGTGCTGGACTCGCTCCATGTGCCCGCAGGGGGCCGCCTCGTGGTGACCGGTCCCAACGGTACCGGTAAGACCACGCTCCTACGGGTCCTGGCGGGCGAACTGAACCCGGAACCGGGCGCCACAGTCCGGCGACCGTCGCGGGTCGGGTTCCTGCGGCAGGTGGCGGTCCCGGCCTCCGCCGAAGAGGCGAGCGGGTCCCTGCTCGCGGCCTTCGGTGAGGACCGCGCCGACGAACTGCTGGCCCTGGGCCTGTTCCGTGCCACGGACCTGGCCCGGCCCGTACGGGACCTCTCCACCGGGCAGCGCCGCCGGCTCGAACTCGCCCGCCTGGTCACCGGCTCGTACGATCTGCTGTTGCTGGACGAGCCGACGAACCATCTCTCGCCCGCGCTGGTGGAGGAGCTCCAGGCGGCCCTCGCCTTGTACGAAGGGACCCTGATCGTCGTCACCCACGACCGGCGGCTGCGGTCGGCCCTGTCCGGAGCGGTTCGCGAGATCGCCCGGCCCACCTCCGGCACCTGTCAGCACAAGCGCCCTCGCGGTAGCTAGTGGCGGGTGGCGAGCCGCTCCAGCAGGGCGGCGCTCTGTGCCAGCAACGCCCGTTCCTCCGTCGTGAGTTCGGCCTCGATGGCCTGTGCCAGCCAACCGGCCCTGCGGCCGCGCTCGGCTTCGAGGGCGGCCCGGCCCGCGTCCGACAGCTCGACCAGCGACTTGCGGCCGTCCGTGGGATGCGCCCGGCGTGTGACCAGGTTCTGTTCCATGAGCAGCCCCACCGCCCGGGCCATCGACTGGGGGCGTACGCGCTGATCGGCGGCGAGGTCGCTGGTGGTCATGGCGCCGTTGCGGTCGAGAGCACCGAGCACGGCGACCTGGCCCAGCGGGATGCGGTCCTCGTGCTTGACGCGTCGGGTGAGCTTGCCCATCGCGGTGCGCAGTTCGGTGGCGATGGCGGCGGCTTCCGAAGTGGGCATAGGGCACTTTACCTCGCTGGCCGGTGAAGATGCGCACCTTACCTGCACAGCCATACTGAACAGCCAGACTGTGCAGCATTGCTGTAGGATCGTGGTTTGCCGGGCTCAGCGCGCCAGCGTCGTCGCAGCCGGGCCACGGCACACGACAACGGGAAGGACCCCCATGTCCGCAAAGCCAGTGGGAACCGTCGACGCCGTCATCGAGACCGTCACCGCCCGCAGCGTCATCGACAGCCGCGGCAACCCCACGGTCGAGGTCGACGTCGTCCTGGCAGACGGGTCGCTGGGGCGCGCGGCTGTCCCCTCCGGCGCCTCCACGGGCGCCCGGGAGGCCGTGGAACTGCGCGACGGAGACTCCGCGCGCTGGCACGGCAAGGGCGTCGACCGCGCGGTGGGCCACGTCAACGGGGAGATCGCGGCCTCCGTGCGCGGCCGGGACGCGGCGGACCAGGCAGGCCTCGACGCCGCGCTGGTCGCCCTAGACGGCACCGCCACGAAGTCCCGGCTCGGTGCCAACGCGATCCTCGGTGTCTCCCTCGCCACCGCCAAGGCCGCCGCGGCGGCCCACCGCCAACCCCTCTACCGCCATCTCGGCGGCGCCGACGCCCACCTCCTGCCGCTGCCGATGATGAACATCGTCAACGGTGGTGCCCACGCCGACAATCCACTGGATTTCCAGGAGTTCATGATCGCGCCCGTGGGGGCGGACACCTTCGCCGAAGCCGTCCGTATGGGCAGCGAGGTCTTCCACACCCTGCGTCGCGATCTCCTGGCCGCCGGGCACTCCACGGGCGTCGGTGACGAGGGTGGCTTCGCACCCGCGTTGCGTACCGCCGAGGAGGCGCTCGACTTCGTGATGACCGCCATCGAGCGCACGGGCTACCGCCCCGGCGCGGACATCGGCCTGGTCATGGACCCGGCGTCGTCGGAGTTCTTCCGCGACGGGATGTACGACTACGCGGGCGAGGGGGTGCGCCGCACCCCCTCCGAGCACGCCGACTACCTGGCCGAGCTCATCGACGCCTACCCGGTCGTCTCCATCGAGGACCCGATGGCGGAGAACGACCTGGACGGCTGGCGCGAGCTGACCGCCCGCGTCGGCGACCGCTGCCAGCTCACCGGCGACGACGTGTTCTGCACCAACGAGACGCTGCTGCGCGAAGGCATCCGCACGGGCGTCGGCAACTCGGTCCTGGTCAAGGTCAATCAGATCGGGACCCTGACCGAGGCGCTGGCCGCGGTGGCCACGGCCCACGAGGCGGGCTGGACGGCTGTCATGTCACACCGCTCGGGCGAGACGGAGGACACCACCATCGCGGATCTGGCGGTGGCGACCGGCTGCGGTCAGATCAAGACCGGCTCGCTCTCCCGCTCCGACCGCACGGCGAAGTACAACCAACTGATCCGCATCGAGGAGGAGTTGGGCGACTCGGCGCGCTTCGCGGGACGCTCGGCACTGCGTCGGGCCTGACCAGCGGACAGAGGCGGAGAGCATGCGGGCCCCCAGGCCGATCGGGGGCCCGCTCGCGTGCCGCGTCGGACGAACCGTCCTCGGCTGTGCACCCCGTGCGACCTGCGCCGTTCAGGACAGGTCGGCACGGCCGTGCGCACGCAGCCGGCAAGCCGGCCCGCCGCCCGGTCAGCCCGCCCGCGGTGCGACCGTCATGGACGGCATCACGCCCCCTGAAGGCGCGCACGCGGCCCACGACGACGGCGTACAAGGTGTCCCGTCGTCGCTCGGTGACGCACCATGGACCACACGGGGGTGACACCGCCCCGCGGGTGCGCCGTGCCGGGCGCCGAGGGGGAGGAGGAACGGTGGACGTCCATCGACCGGAGAAGACGGCCGCGAAGATGCGGGAGGCGGTGCGCGCGCTGCTGTCCGTACTGGACCCGGAGCAGGTGAGCGAGATGCGCGCCGGTCCCGCCCGGCTGGACGCGCCCGAGCTGCGGGAGTGGACCTATCTGCCGGGCCCGCGCCCCGGCCTGCCCACGGAGGGGCTCGACGGCCGGCAGCGTGAGGCCGTCGACGCGCTGCTGGCCGCGGCGCACAGCGCACCAGGAGCGGAGCTGGCGCGCGGGGCGATCGAGGTGGAGCGCCACCGCCGGGCCACGGCCGGCGCCACGGGCGCCGACCGCTACTGGGTGCGGCTGCTGGGAGACCCGGACGGCGACGGACCCTGGGGCTGGCGGATGAACGGCCACCACCTCGCCGTACACGTACTGATCACGGCGACCGGAATCCGGGTGACACCGCACTTCGTCGGGGCGGAGCCGGCCCGCGTCACGGACGGACCGCAGGCCGGACGCCGGCTGCTGGGACCGGAGGAGGACCTGGCCCGTGAACTGGTCACGGACCTGGACGCCGGCCGACGGGCGACAGCGGTCTTCGCCGCCGAGCCGCCGGACGACATCCTCACCCGCGCCGATCCGTTCGTCGAGCCGGACCTGCTGCCGGCCGGCCTGCCGCACGCCGACATGACGTCCGGCCAGCAGCGGCTGCTCGAACGCCTGGTGCGCCGCTACCTCGACCGGGCACCCGCGGCCTACGCGCAGGAGTGCTGGTCCGACACGGTGGCAGGTGGACTGGACGTCCTCTCCTTCGCCTGGGCCGGTGGCCGTGCGCCCGGCGACCGGCACTACTACTGCGTCCGGGGCCGGGACCTGCTCATCGAGTACGACAACACCCAGGACGACGGCAACCACGCCCACTCCGTCTGGCGGCACGCCCGGCACGACTGGGGCGCCGACCTGCTTCGCGCGCACTACACGGAACAGCACGGCCGGCGGAAGCCGGAGCGGAAACGGCCGGCCTCGGGCTCACGTGACTCGATGACGGAGCAGGACGACGGGCGGGTGTCGGCGCCGGGTGTCAGGCTTGAGGCCGTACAGGAACCGTGGAAGGGAATCGCCGTGATCACCAATGACTTCGCCCCCGGCTCCCCCTGCTGGCTCGACCTCGGTACTCCCGACGTCGCCGGCGCCGCGGCCTTCTACGGTGCCGTGCTCGGCTGGGAGTACGAGTCCATGGGGGAGGGCGCGGAAGGCGGCATGTTCCGCAAGGACGGCAAGATCGTCGCCGGGCTGGGCAAGCTCACCGAGGAGGGCGCGCGCTCCGCCTGGATGATCTACTACTGCGTCGGCGACGCGGACGCCACGACCCAGGCCGTGCAGCGCGCCGGCGGCACGGTGCGGGTGGCGCCGACGGACCTCGACGACTGGGGCCGGATGGCCCAGTACAGCGACCCTTCGGGCGGTCAGTTCGCGGTGTGGCAGCCGGGCACGAACAAGGGCGTCGAGCTGGTGGACGAGCCCGGGTCGCTGTCCTGGACCGAGCTGTGCACGAGCGACGCCGCAGGGGCCAAGGCGTTCTACGGTGATGTCCTGGGCTGGCAGTTCGGTGACGTGGAGCTGCCGGGCGGCGCGGGCACGTACTCCCTCATCACACCTGCCGGTCTGCCCGAGGAGCGCGTGCACGGCGGCCTCATGCAGCTCCGGGAACAGGACCTCGCCCTGGCGAACGGCCGGTCCTACTGGCATCCGGTCTTCGCCGTCGCCGACTGCGACGCCGCGGTGGCCGCGGTCACGGCGCGGGGCGGCAGCGTTCAGATGGGCCCGGAGGACGCGGCGGGTGTCGGTCGGCTGGCCGTCTGCCTCGATCCGTCGAACGCGGACTTCGTGGTGCTCACCCCGGCCCAGGAATGACCGGACCGCTCACCCGGCGGAGCGCGGGTCGCCGTGTCCCCGAGTGCCCCGAGGGACGGGCCGGGCCCCCCGTCTCAGCCTTCATGGGCTCCCCCGTGCGCCACGTCGGTGCCGAGGGAGCTCCATGCCGGATGCCGGCCGTGGATGTTCGATCCGTTCGGCGTCGTTCACCACCGCGAGGACGACCTCCCCATCGCCCGTCACCGCGACGGTGGGCGCGTGCGGGTCCCGGCCTCGCTGCGGAGAACGTGAGCACGGTCCCACTGCGGTTGTGTCGCAGCGCGTCCGGTGACGGGCGTCCGACTGCCCGGTGTGCCACTGGCAGACCGCTCGGGTGGCTCGGGCGCATAGAATTCGGTCTCATGCCGAAGCCTGACGAGCTCATCATCGACATCGCTGCCCTCGTGGAGTCCGGGCAGAGCAGTCAGATGTCCCTCACCGTGGTGACGGGTGGCGCCGTCATCACCGGTCGCCTGGCCCCCGAAGCCGTGTGGCGGCAGAGGGTGTCCGAGGTGTTGACGGACTCCGCCCAGCTCAGCGCGTTCTCCACCGTCTTCGACACTCCCGTGAAGACGGACGGGCCGCCCACGCACCTGCACTTCCACGTCGCCCGCATCCTGCAGGGCACGGTGGGGATCCCGGAGACGGGAGGGATGTACCGCGTGGCGATCGAGGACGTCAGTGCCTGGACCGTGGGCGACTTCAGTTACTCCGACCAATGACCGAATGACCGCCGTCGCGCCACCCGGCCGCCCGACCACGGGGAACCGGGCGGCGCGACGGCGAACCCATGGGAGAGTCCCCCAGGCCGCCGCACACCGTGCTGGACACCACCGAACCGCGGCAACTGGCCGCGTTCCGCGGGGAGCCGCCCGGTCCGACCGACCGTCCGGGGGACGAGCCCCGTCGGGGCCCTGCCCGCGTCGGCCTGCCGGTACAGGGCCGAGCCACCCGGGACCGGTGTGGGGCCGCCCCGCTCCTGGTGTGGGGCCGCCCCGCTCCTGGAGGGGGGCGGGGCCCGCGGACCGGGAGCCGAACCGGTGCGGTGAAAGCCGTACGGAGGGGGCCCGTGCGCCCGGCCGGCCGTCGACGGCGACGGCCGGGGGTGCCGGTACCGGTGTCCGGGAGGTTGACTAGAAGTTGTCCTCGACCTCGGCCTTTTCGGCCGCGTCCGGGTAGGGGTTGGTGCACGAGACGCCCGCGGTGGAGCCCGACATCAGGCTGGAGCAGGGACCGGGCTTGCGGTCCGGCAGGCCCAGGATGTGACCGAGCTCGTGGGACGAGATGCGCACCGTGTTGTAGCCCTGGTTCACGGCCTGGCGTCCGATGTAGACGGTGCCGTTGCCCAGGGAGGTGGTCAGGGCGCGCGGCCACCCGTTGTCGGCCAGGATCCGGATGTTGGCGCGCTGCCCGGAGGCGGCCGGGCGCAGCTCCACTCCCTCGACGCTCTCGTTCCAGATCGCCGCGCCCCGGTCGACCGCGGACCTGAACTCCGCGGAGCCGCTCGCGTCGTAGGTGAGCACCCGGGCGGCGGGCAGGGGGGCCGTGGTGCCGCCGGTCGGTTCGGCGGCCACGGCTTGGCCGCTCAGCAGGGGGAGGGCCGTCAGCAGAGCCGCGGCCAGGCCGCCGGTCAGGGTACGGACGTGCATCGTCGACCTCCTGTGGGGGAAGGGCAGTCGTGTGCATGACATCTTTTGCTTCCCTGCCCACTGCGTACGGCTGCCAATCCGCTGTTCCGGCCGGTGCGGGTTCGCGAGCGCGCCGCCGGAGCCCCGTGAGGGAACCGCCGCGACATGAGCCCTCGCGCCGCCGGGCGGCTCGGCCCGCGCCGGGACGGGCCGTCAGCGGATGCGGTGCGTCTCCCAGAAGGGGCCGAGGTCCTGGTCCGTCAGGGACTGGGCGGCCTCCTTGAAGTCGGCGGTGCTGGAGACGCCGTGCCAGTGGTCCCTGGCGTACTCCTTGAGGAGTCGCGCCATGGCATCGGCGCCCAGGGCGCGTTCCAGGTCGGCCAGGGCGCAGGAGCCGGCCGTGTAGACGAGGTGGTACTCGCCGGGGTGCTGCGACCAGTAGGCCATGGAGCCGGTCAGTGCGGCGCTCTCGTCGGGCCAGTGAACGTCCGACCAGCAGTCGCGGGTGTCCCAGCCGTAGAAGCGGGCGTTGGCGTACTGGGCGAAGCTCTCGTCCAGCCACGGCGAGGCGTACTCGTCGTTGCCGACGATGCCGTACCACCACTGGTGCGCCACCTCGTGGACCACGGCGCTGCCCTCCTCGGTGGTGCCCAGGAGTACGAGGCCGGGGTACTCCATGCCGCCGCCGAAACCACTGGTCATCACGAGGTCGATCTCGCCGTACGGATAGCGGCCGAACTCCCGGCCGAACCGGCCGAGCGCGGCGACGGCGTCCTCGCGGCTGAGGCGCACACCCGCGGCAGGGGTGTCGGGCGCCCAGTACGACTTCACCCGCACCCCTTCGGGCGTCGTCTCCGTCGCCGTGCGGAACGGGCCCGCGGCCCAGGCGAAGTCCCGCACCCGGTTCGCGACACTGAGCGTGACCGTACGGCCGGGGCCGCCGGGCAGGGCACGGGTGTCTCCGGTCGCCGGCACCTTCAGCGCCGACGGGTGGTCGAGGCGCACCCGGAAGTCGCTCGTCAGGGCGTAGAAGCTCTCTCCCCGCGCCACGTACGGGTCGAGGTGCCACCCCTTCGCGTCGTGGACGGCGAGCACGGGCAGCGCGTTTCCCAGGAAGCGGTAGGGGCCCTCACGGCCGAAGCGGGCATTGCGGTCGGGCACCGTGAGGGAGACGTCGAAGGCGAGGGACGTCCGCTCACCGCGTGCGAGGGGTTTCGTGAGAACGATCCGCAGGGCCGTGCAGTGCACGGCGAGACCACCCGGCGTGCCACCACGTACGTGCGAGACCGTGACGGGGGAGCTCGCGGCGGGCGTGCCGCACTTGTCCTCGCCGTTTCCCCACAGACGCAGGTACACCTCACGCAGCGGACGATCGGACGCGTTCCGGAACGACACCCGCTGCCGTCCGGCCCAGCGGCCGCCGTCCGCGTCGGAGCGCAGGGCCACGTCGTAGCGAGCGCGATCGGGCGTCGCGGCGGCCTTCGGCTCCTCCGGCGCTCCGGCCGCTGCGCCGGCGTCACTCACACCTGCGGTGACCGCCACGAGCAGCAGCACCAGCAGGGCGACGACCATGCGGCGACCGGACGGGAACGACCATGCGGCTGACGGCGTCATGCCAGCGGATACTGCCACATGGTGCTGGAGTCCGGGGAGAGGTGGGCGACGGGGCGTGCGGGAACGTTGTCCCCCGAGGCGGAAGCGCGCCCCGCTATGACGGCGACCGGACCGCCGAGATGTCGAACTGCAGGCGGACCTTCTCGCTCACCATGGCGCCGCCCGCCTTCAGACGCTGGTTGTACACCAGGCCCCACTCCGTGCGGTCGATGGTGGTGGTGCCGTCGAAGCCGGCGCGCTCGAAACCGAACGGGTCCACCACCGAGCCGAGGTAGTCGAGTTGCAGGTCGACGGGCCGGGTGGTGTCGCGGATGGTGAGGTCCCCGGTCATGCGGAAGCTCTCGCCGCCCTCGTGGACGGTGGAGGTGCTGCGGAACGCCATCTCGGGGAAGCGGCGCGCGTCGAAGAAGTCGGTGCCGACGAGGTGGGCGTCCCGTTGTTCCACCCCCGTGTCGACGCTGGCGACCCGGATGACGAGCTCGGCACGCGACTCGGAGGGCCGGGCCCCGTCGAAGTACAACGTACTGTCGTAGTCGGCGAACGCTCCCCGCACCGTCGTGACCATCGCGTGCCGCACGGAGAAACCGATGCGGCTGTGCGGGCGGTCGATGGTCCACCGCCCGGTCAGTGCGCGAAGTGCCGGGTCGAGTCCGGCGCCCCGGGGCGCGGCCTCCACGACGGAGGTGCCGGCAGTCGGAGACGGCTCGATGACGGCGGTCTGGCGACGGCTGAAGATACCCATGAGCGTGAGCCCTTTCCCCTCTGATGGCTCCGTGCTATCACGGCGTAGCCGGGCACCGCCTCGCGAGATGGGCGGGCTCGTCCGGCTTCCATGCCCTCGGCCGTGAAGCTGCACAAGATCAACATGATGTGGTGGTCCGCTGCCGGACATGTCCGGCGGGCGCCCCCCCGAACGCGACGGGAGGCTGCCTGGCGTGCGCCTCGGCCCACGCCAGGCAGCCTCCCGCGAGGGCCTACTCCGGGGGCGTGGGCGTGTCGTGGGTGCGGTACATCGCCTGTACGTCCAGCTCCAGTTGGACGGTCGGACCGACGACCGCGATGCCACGGGCCAGCATGGACCGCCAGTTGAGGGTGAAGTCCTCCCGGTGGAGTTCCGCCTTGGCGAGCGCGGCGCAGCGCAGCTCCTGGTCGTAGCCCCCGTTGACCGTCCCGAGGTAGGTCGTGTCGAGGCCGACGGAGCGGCTGGTGCCGTGCATGGTGAGTGTTCCGTGCAGGGTCCACTTGGAGCCGCCGTGGTAGGCGAACCGGGTGCTGGTGAAGTCGATGTACGGGTAGCGCTCGACGTCCAGGAAGTCGGCGGAACGCAGATGGTTGTCACGGGTCTTGTTGCCCGTGGTGATGCTGGCGGCGTCGATACGCACCGAGACGTGTGAGTCCGCCATGTCCGGCGCGACCTGGATACCGCCCTGGAAACGGGTGAAACGGCCGTGGACGTGGGCCATGCCCACGTGCTTGGCGATGAACCTGATCGCGGTGTGCGGAGGGTCGAACAGCCACGTTCCGGCTGTCGGAAGTTCCAACTGGCGGGCGGGTTCGAGCGCGACGCGTACCGGGGGCAGAGCCACCCCGGCGGCGATGTCGATGCTCTCACGGGAGGGTGACAGGCCCTCGGCCGCGGTCATCACGCTGTAGGAGCCCGGCGGCAGCGTCGCTATGAAGTAGCCGTGGGGGTCCGTGGTGCCACGCGTCACCATCCGGTGGCTGTCGAGCGCGGTCACGGTGACCTCGGCTCCGCCCATGGGCTGCCCCATGGGATCGACGACCTCGAAACCGAACGCCCCGGCATCGGGGGGCAGGGGGACCGAGATGCTCGGTCCGGCACCGGAGGTGCCGCGGGAACGCCGACGTCGCAGGAGCCCTAGGGCCATGGGGTTCACCCTTCTCCACACGTGTCACCATCGTGCGGCCCGCTCGGTCCATTGCGTTCGCGGTCGCCAAGGAAGGTCGACGGCAGGAGGGCGGGCGCGGAGATGGTACTTCGTTGACGATCATAAAGCCGCCCATGTTCAGGCATGACATTCCGCTGGCAGAGCCTCCCAAATCCCCTTTCAGGGCATGTGGGGCCGCAAATCGGTACATCCATGGGGCGCGTCGTCGCACCTCGGCTTCGCTGCTTTGCAGTCATGCTGTGGCGAAGCGGACGGAAGCGGACCGCTGGGTTCACAAGCGGTCCGCGGCTTCATCACGGACCCGACACAGGCGGCCGGGCGGCTCACCCGGCAGGACATCGACTGTTCAGCCGTCCCGTACGAGGCGCGGTCGCGCTCGTCGGGCATCCGGCGGGCGATGGCGCCTTCGGTGCCCGAGCCCGCTCACGCGGGACAGCCCCGCTGCCCGCCCCGCCCCGCCCGGACCGGCACCACAGCGCGGCGCCGGGATGTCACCGGCAGTACTGATCGTTCCCCCCAGGTTCAGCTCCGGCGCATGCGTGGCTGTTCGAAGGGGAAAGACGCGGAGGACGACGGGGAACGGAGGACGCTGTGGAAGTGATCGCGGCCGATCTTCTCATGGCGCTGGCCGGCGGCACCGCGGGAGCGGCGGGGCAGCAGGCATGGATGGCACTGCGCGACCTCGTGCGGCGCCGCGGCTCCCGGGACGCGATGCCCGGCGCGCCCGAGGACGTCCCCTCAGGGGAGGTGGAGTTCGCGTCCCTCGCCGAGCAGGCCGGGAGTGCGGAGCGGGCGCGAGCGCTCGCCCGTGTGCTGGCGCTGCGGGCCTCGTACGACGACGCCTTCCGCGAGGACCTCGCGGCCTGGCGGGGCACTGCGGAAGACACGGTGGCGCGAACCGCCGCGGGAGACGTCGACAACCGCATCACGGGCGGCAGGCAGGGCACCGTCATCATGGGGCGGGACTTCCACGGCCCCATCACCTTCAACGAGCCCTGAGCCGACGTCAGTTGTGCGGTTCTGTGGCATCCTGGAGGGCACCTCGTCCCGCCCCCACGTGCTCGCGTGCCCCAGACGGGCCGCCCGGTGCCGGGACGGGAGGAGCGCGGTTGCGGGCATGACGGGGGTGCACGAAGTGGAGCTTTTCTGCGGGCCGCGGACAGGGACCGGCTGAGCGGCCATGTCGGAGCAGGCGCGGGGCGACGTGCACAACGTGTTCTCCGGTGGCAGTGCGACATACGTGATCCAGGGCCGGGACTTCGGTGCCGTCCACCTGCATCTTCCCCCGCCCCAGACGCCGCAGGACCGCGCCGCCGTCGAGTTGGCGCGCGTGGTGCTCGCCCAGTGGCGGGACGAGGCGGGGGCCCTGGGCCTGGCCGGAAGCGCCAGGCTCGCGGTGGGCTGGCGGGCCGACTGGACGGTCGCCGACCACCGTGAGCACATCGGCGCGGACGTGACCGGCAGCACCGCGGGCCTCGTCGAACTCGCCGCTGCCTTCCAGGCCCTGCCCGCCCGGCGCCTGGTGATCATCGGGGGACCCGGCACGGGCAAGACGTCCCTGGCGATCCTCCTCACGCTGCAGATGCTGAGCCTGCACGATGCGACGAAGCCCGTCCCCGTACCGCTGCTGGTCTCCTCCTGGGACGCGAACAAGGAACACTTCGACGTCTGGCTCGCGCGCCGTATCCACGAGGAATACGTGGGCCTGGCCAAGGAACTCGACCGAGCCCGGATCCGCGAACTCGTACGCGACCGGCGGGTACTGCCGGTTCTCGACGGCCTGGACGAACTGCCCCGCCCGCTGCGGTCCGCGGCGCTGGCCGCGCTCAACCGGACGGGTGTCGACGACGCGCCGCTGATTCTCACCTCCCGCACGACGGAGTACACCGAACTCGTCAACGACGAAGCCGTGTTGCAGGCGGCGGCCGTGATCAGGGCACAGCCGGTGGAAGGGGCCGCGGCGGCGGAGTACCTGCGCGGCTCTTCACACCCCCGGCGCACCCGGCACTGGCAGGTGCTCCTGGACCACATCACCCACCACCCCGAGGCCCCGTCGGCCAGGGCCCTCTCGTCGCCGCTCATGCTGTGGCTGGCCCGCACGGTGTACGCCCGCCCGGACGCCGACCCCGCCGAACTCGCCGACGAGTCCCGCTTCCCCGACGTCGTGGCCGTCGAACGGCACCTGCTCGACTCCATCGTTCCCGCGGTCTTCCCCTCCGGGCCGGCCTCACCCCACCAGCCCCATCCGATACGCGAGTGGGGGCACGCGCGGGCACAGCGCGCCCTCGACTTCCTGGCGGCCCATCTCACCGCGGCGAAGACGAAGGAGTTCGCCTGGTGGGAGCTGCACCGGGCGAAACCGCCGACGGTCCTCAAGGCGCCGGCACTGGTGGCCGGCTACGTCCTGCTGATGGCAGGCTCCATGTGGTTCCAGGACTGGTTCACCGGAGGCGATCCGTTTCAGGCCTTCCAGGTGGCCGCCGGAGCCACGGCCGCCACGCTGTTCGGGACTGTGGGAGGCATGTTCCTGCTGCTCTCGCACGTGTGGAAGGGGCCTCTGCCCCGTCGGCTCGCCGCGTTCGGCAGGCACCGCTCCCGCATCCCGGGCCTGTTCTGGCTGCTTGTCCTCCTGGCGCCCATCGGCTTGCTCCTGGCCCGCGACGAACCGCTTCTGACGCTGGGCTTCATCGTTCCGCCGCTGCTCATGATGGTCGTCGGTGCGCCTGCCGACACCGCGCAGGCCGTCGGACCGCGGGCACTGCTGAGCGGTGAGCGGGCCAGCACCATCCTTCTGATGCTGGGTGTCGCCCCTGTGATCGGCGCCATCGGCGCCCTGGCCGTCGTCCAGGTCCCCGACCGCACCGTGCTGCTCGGCAGCTGGTTCTCCGGCACCGCGGGTGCGGCCGCGGTGATCGCGGCGCTCAGCCCCTGGACGCAGTGGCTGCTCGCGAAGGCGGCACTCGCGGGGCTGGGGTGGCTACCGTGGTCGGTCATGGCGTTCCTCGAGGACGCGCGCCGGGTGGGCCTGCTGCGGCAGGTCGGCGGCGTCTACCAGTTCCGCCACGCCCAGTTCCAGGCCCGTCTCGCGGCCAGAGCGCGCGGCGGCGCCCCGGCGCGTCGGCGGGGCACCGCCACCCGCGCGCCCTGGCCGGTCCGCCCGCTTCCCGCGGCGAGCAGTACCCCGCAGTCCGTGCGCATCCCCGGCTACGTCGGGTTGCGGCGCCCCCGAGGGCGGCCGGACATCTACGTGACGCTGTGGACGCCGGCGCTGCTCTGGGCCGGGATCATCACCTACCAGGACGGCTGGCACGATCCCGGCGCCTTGGAGACGGTGGGCTTCTTCGTGGCGCTTCCCCTCGTGGTCGACCTGCTCGTCCCGCCCCTCACCTGGCGGCGGGCCGAGTTGCGCCTGGACGGGGACGGGGTCGAGTACGCGTGGGGCAAGCGGACGTTCCGCTTCGCATGGCGGGACGTCGCGGACGTCGCACCGCGCCTGTTCGAACCGCCGGTCGGCAAGAACGACGACGGCGCCGTCATGCTCCACCTACGGCTCACGCCCGAGGCCACCGCGGGGCCGCGGATCCGTGTCAACAGCACGGGCTGGGTGGCTCTGTGGCCGCTCGACAGCCCCACGGGAGATCCGGACGACGCGACGACCCCACCCGAACTGCATGACGCGCTCGTGCGCTTCGCGGGCGCACGATGGCGGCCTCCAGCGGGAAGATGACGGACCGGTGCAGGAGGCGCGGAGCAGCAGGGTTCCTCGGTGGGGGAGAACAGCTCAGGGCCCCGGATCGCGGAGACGGTACCGCCGGCCCTGCGCGCCCGCTCCTGACCGGACGGGGCTCCCGGTACGGTGCGCCGCCGTACCCGTTCGGACACGCCGACGGCTCCCGCCTTCGCCAAGAAGGAAGGGAGCCGTCCGGTGCGTTCGGACCGGTACGCCTTCAGCCGGTCACGCGTGACGGTGCGAGTGCCGGTTGCCGGTGACGACGCGGTAGAGGACGAGCAGGATGACGGAGCCGACGATCGCGGCGATCCATGTGGAGACCTCGAAGAACCCGTCGATGGAGTCGACCCCGAAGAGCACCTTGCCGAGCCAGCCGCCGAGCAGACCGCCGAGGACGCCGATGAGCATGGTGACGATGACGCCGCCGGGGTCCTTGCCCGGCAGCAGCGCCTTGGCGATGGCGCCGGCGAGCAGGCCGATGATGATCCACGCGATGATACCCATGGTATGTCTCCGCTCTGTTGTACGAACGCCGTGTCAGTTCATCGTCTGTGCCGAATACGCCCGGACAAACATCCCGTCCCGGCATCCGGCGCGTCGGCGTCGGCCGGGGCCCTTTCCCCGCGCGTGGACGATGTTCAGACCCTCGCTGCCGCCGGGCACCGACCAGGTCCCCGCCCGACGACGGCTGGGACCTCTGCGCCAAGCCCGACACCGGCCCCATCGGGACGGTGACCATCGAGGACTCCCTCGCCTTCGGGAACGGCACCCTCAGTGACGGTTCCCAGGCGGGCAGCGGCGACCGCAACGGCTACCAGCTCGGCGGCGAGCACATCGCGGTCAACCACGCCGTCCGGCGCAGCATCGCGTACGACAACGGCTGGTCCCACGCCTCGGACGGCCGCCTCGTCGTCACCTTCGGCGGCAAGCAGGTGACGCGGTAGCCGGACCCTGCGGCGCCGGCCAGGGCGGGGCGGACTGACCCGTACGCCCCGACTCTCGGCCGCCTCCGGCCCAGGCGGCTGGTCGACCGCGCCCCGGACGGGGCCGGCCGGCAGCCCGTCCCCCTCTGGGCGGCGTACTCCGACACCGCGTCGGCGTGCGCCGCCCTTCGCGTTCCCGGGCACCGGGCACCCGCGCCCGTGCGGGGTCGTCAGAGAAGCGTCAAGGGGGTCGGTATCGCCGTAAGGGAGCCGTCAACGGCGGCGGAATCCGGTCACAGAGGGGTTCTCCTCTTCTTGTCAGTTTCTCGTCCTCTCACCCTTGCGTTTCTCACCCTCGCCTCTTCTCGCCGAACAGCACTACACCTAGGAGTTCGCGATGGCCGACGTGGCCTTCGTCGTCACCACGATCGCGGTGTTCGCGCTCGTGGCTCTCGTCGCCAAGGGGGTGACGAAGCTGTGACCGCCGAGAACATCGTCGGCCTGATCGTGGCCGTCTCCTTGCTGGGATACCTCGTCCTCGCCCTGATCTACCCGGAGAGGTTCTGAGCACCACATGAGCCCCGTCCTCGCCGGCGTGCTCCAGCTGCTCGCGCTCATCGCGGCGCTGGCGCTCGCCTACGTTCCCCTCGGCAACCACATGGCCAGGGTCTACTCCTCACCCAAGCACCTGCGGGTCGAGAGGTGGATCTACAAGGGCATCGGTGCCAACCCGGACACTCAGATGCGCTGGCCCGCGTACCTGCGCGGCGTACTCGCCTTCTCCGTCGCCGGTGTGCTCTTCCTCTACCTGCTCCAGCGGCTCCAGGGCGTACTGCCCGGCTCACTGGGCTTCGCCGCCATCGACCCGGACCAGGCGTTCAACACCGCCGCGTCCTTCGTGGCCAACACCAACTGGCAGTCGTACTACGGCGAGCAGGCCATGGGCCACGTCGTGCAGACCGCCGGCCTGGCCGTGCAGAACTTCGTCTCCGCGGCCGTCGGCATGGCCGTGGCCGTCGCCCTGGTCCGCGGCTTCGCCCGGTCCCGCACCGGCGAGCTGGGCAACTTCTGGGCCGACCTGGTCCGCGGCGTCGTCCGCGTCCTGCTGCCCATCGCCGCGGTCGCCGCGGTCGTCCTGGTGGCCTGCGGGGCGATCCAGAACTTCTCCGGCATCCACGAGGTCGGTCAGTTCACGGGTGGCACGCAGGAGTGGAACGGCGGCGCGGTCGCCTCGCAGGAGGCCATCAAGGAGCTGGGCACCAACGGCGGCGGCTACTTCAACGCCAACAGCGCCCACCCCTTCGAGAACCCCAGCCCGTTCACCAACCTCTTCGAAATCTTTCTCATCCTGCTGATCCCGTTCGCGCTGACCCGGACCTTCGGCGTCATGGTCGGCTCGGTGAGGCAGGGCTACGCGATCCTCGGCACCATGGCCGGCATCTGGGTCGGCTTCACCGCCCTGATGATGTGGACCGAGTTCACCCATCACGGACCGGCCCTGGACATCGCGGGCGCGTCGATGGAGGGCAAGGAGGTCCGCTTCGGCGTCGGCGGTTCGTCGATCTTCGCGGTGGCGACCACCCTGACCTCCACGGGAGCGGTGGACTCCTTCCACTCCTCGTACACCGGCCTCGGCGGCGGCATCACCATGCTCGGCATGATGCTGGGCGAGATCGCGCCGGGCGGAACCGGATCCGGCCTCTACGGCATGCTGGTCATGGCGGTCATCGCGGTGTTCATCGCCGGGCTGATGGTCGGCCGCACGCCCGAGTACCTCGGCAAGAAGATCGGCACCCGCGAGATCAAGTTCGCCGCCTGCTACATCCTCATCACCCCGACCCTGGTGCTGGCCTTCACGGCCGCGGCGATGGCCCTGCCCACCCCGGGCGACTCGATGACCAACAGCGGGGCGCACGGCTTCTCGGAGATCCTGTACGCCTACACCTCCGCCTCGAACAACAACGGCTCGGCCTTCGCCGGTCTGAACGCCGACACCCAGTGGTTCAACACGACCCTGGGCCTCGCCATGCTGCTCGGCCGTTTCCTGCCGATGGTGTTCGTCCTGGCGCTCGCGGGCTCGCTGGCCGAGCAGAAGCCGGTACCGGTCACCGCGGGCACCCTGCGCACCGAGAAACCGCTGTTCACCGGGTTGCTGGTGGGCGCCATCCTGATCGTCACCGGTCTGACCTACTTCCCGGCGCTCGCGCTGGGCCCGCTCGCCGAGGGGCTGGCGGCATGACCACCGATACGCAGAAGCACGAGGACTCGATGTCCACAGCCACCCCGACCCGGGCGCCGCACAGCGACGCACCCACCGGTCACAAGTCCGAGGACGGCCGTGTCGGCGCCGGCCTCTTCCACCCCGCGCAACTGATCAGGTCGCTGCCCGACGCCTTCCGCAAACTCGACCCGCGGGTGATGGTGAAGTCACCCGTGATGTTCGTCGTCCTCGTCGGCTCCGTCCTGACCACGGCCTTCTCCTTCACGGACCCCGGCGACTGGTTCGGCTGGACCATCAGCGCCTGGCTCTGGCTCACCGTCGTCTTCGCCAACCTGGCGGAGGCCGTCGCCGAGGGCCGCGGCAAGGCGCAGGCCGACACCCTGCGCCGGGCCAAGACCGACACCGTCGCCCGTCGTCTCGTGGGCGAGCGTGAGGAACAGGTGCCCGGTACCGAGCTGAGGATCGGTGACCTGGTGGTCTGCGAGGCCGGCGACATCGTCCCCGGTGACGGTGATGTGGTCGAGGGTGTCGCATCGGTCGACGAGTCGGCGATCACCGGTGAGTCGGCGCCCGTCATCCGCGAGTCGGGCGGTGACCGCAGCGCCGTCACCGGCGGGACCAAGGTCCTCTCCGACCGCATCGTCGTCCGGATCACCACCAAGCCCGGCGAGACCTTCATCGACCGGATGATCAGCCTGGTCGAGGGCGCGGCACGGCAGAAGACACCGAACGAGATCGCGCTGAACATCCTGCTGGCCTCGCTGACCATCGTCTTCCTGCTGGCCTGCGCCACCCTCCCGCCGTTCGCCGACTACGCGGGCACCCACCTGACGATGGTCGTCCTGGTGGCGCTGCTGGTCTGCCTGATCCCGACCACGATCGGCGCCCTGCTCTCCGCGATCGGCATCGCGGGCATGGACCGCCTGGTCCAGCGCAACGTGCTGGCCATGTCGGGCCGCGCTGTCGAGGCAGCCGGTGACGTCTCCACGCTGCTGCTGGACAAGACCGGCACGATCACGCTCGGCAACCGGCAGGCCGCCGAGTTCGTGCCGGTGCGCGGGACCACCGAGGCCGAGGTGGCGGACGCCGCCCAGCTCTCGTCGCTGGCCGACGAGACGCCCGAGGGCCGCTCCGTGGTGGTCCTCGCCAAGGAGAAGTACGGGCTGCGCGCACGCCACCAGGGCGAACTCATGGGCGCCGAGTGGGTCCGGTTCACCGCCCAGACCCGCATGTCGGGCGTGGACGCCGACGGCCGCAAGGTACGCAAGGGGGCCGCGGGGTCGGTCGTCGCCTGGGTCGAGGAGCGGGGCGGCACGGTGGCCGAGGACGCCGAAGCGACCGCCGGCCGCATCTCCGAGGCGGGCGGTACGCCGCTGCTGGTGGCGGTCGAGGACGAGCGTGGTGCACGTGTCCTGGGCGTCATCCACCTCAAGGACGTCGTCAAGCAGGGCATGCGGGAGCGGTTCGAGGAACTGCGCCGCATGGGCATCAAGACGGTGATGATCACGGGTGACAACCCGCTGACGGCCAAGGCGATCGCCGAAGAGGCGGGTGTCGACGACTTCCTCGCGGAAGCCACTCCCGAGGACAAGATGGCGCTGATCAAGCGGGAACAGGCCGGCGGCAAGCTGGTCGCGATGACCGGCGACGGCACCAACGACGCCCCCGCGCTCGCGCAGGCGGACGTCGGCGTGGCGATGAACACCGGCACGTCGGCCGCCAAGGAGGCCGGCAACATGGTCGACCTCGACTCCAACCCGACCAAGCTCATCGAGATCGTCGAGATCGGCAAGCAGCTCCTGATCACGAGGGGCGCGCTCACCACGTTCTCCATCGCCAACGACGTCGCCAAGTACTTCGCGATCATCCCGGCGCTGTTCGCGGCGGTCTACCCCGGTCTGGACAAGCTCAACATCATGGGCCTGTCCTCACCGGACTCCGCGATCCTCTCGGCCGTCATCTTCAATGCGCTGATCATCATCGCGCTGGTGCCGCTCGCCCTGAAGGGGGTGCGGTACCGCCCGGTGAGCGCCGACCGCCTGCTCCGCCGCAACCTCACCGTCTACGGCCTCGGCGGACTGGTCGCCCCGTTCATCGGCATCAAGATCATCGACATGATCATCTCGCTCATCCCCGGGATCGGCTGAAGGACATGAACACCCCCATGACCAACACCGCACGGCTGCTCGGGGCGGGCCTGCGCGCCCTCCTCGTCCTCACCGTCGTCACCGGCATCGTCTACCCGCTGGTCGTCACCGGCATCGCCCAGGGGCTCTTCCCCGGCAAGGCCGACGGTTCCGAGATCAAGGCGGACGGCAAGGTCGTCGGTTCGTCCCTGATCGGCCAGTCGTACAACCTGCCGCTGAAGGACGGCCAGGAGACCCCGGAACCCGACCTCAAGTGGTTCCAGGGCCGCCCGGCCAACGGCCTCGGCACCAATAGTGTCAACACCCAGTACGACCTCGTCCTCTCCGGAGCCACCAACCGTTCCGCCGACAACGAAGAACTGATCCAGTGGGTGAGGGACGCCAAGGCGGCCGTCATCGAGGACAACTCCGTACCCGGCCACACCGTCAAGCCTTCCGACGTGCCCGCCGACGCGGTCACCTCCTCCGGCTCCGGTTTGGACCCGGCCATCTCCCCCCAGTACGCGGACCTCCAGGTCCACCGGGTCGCCGCCAGGAACGGCCTGCCCGTCGAGAAGGTCCGAATGCTCGTCGACGAGCACACCGAGAGCCGCACGCTCGGCTTCATCGGCGAGCCCCGCGTGAACGTGCTCGAACTGAACATCGCGCTCAAGGAACTCGTGGCCGAGAGGTGACGGGGTGACGGGGTGACGCCCGAAGCGTGGGAGCCGGCCACCGGGAACCTTTCCCGGGACCGCCGGCTCCCACCGCACCGAACCACCGGTGGCCCGCTCCGCCCCCGCGCACGACCGGAAGCCAGATGTTCTCCCGTCCCAGCGCTACAGCGTCACCGGATACCGGCCGGGGCCGGCGGCACCAGAGGTGTGCGGCTGAGCGCGCGGCGAACCGACGGGGACGTAGTCGAGCCGGCGGTGGTGACGGGTCCGGCGCACCGGGCGAGCGATGTCCTCGCACCCCCGTGCGTCGGGGCCGCACCGGACGCACGGTCGTCGCTCCGGCGAAATCTGGGGCCTGGCGGGCGGTCTGTGCCGGTGGCCGGTCCCTCCGCCATGTCCCCCCAAGAAGGACGGTGCGGGCGGGAAAAGGGTGCATCACCCGTTCGGTTCCCTTGCCCGCTTCCGGCCTCGGGCACCCTAGCTGTGCATCGGAAACCCGGCCGAGCCGGCCTGACCCGCGCCGGCGGACGAGCGGAGAGGGCGCATGGACCTGACAGCGGTGCGCGAGGTCGTCGACGGGCGAGACGTCCTGCCCTGGCAGCCGGGCGACGCCTGGCTGGCGGGCGGCACGGTGCTGTTCGCCGAGCCCCGGCCCGGTCTTCGGCGGTTGCGTGACCTCGGCACCTGGAGGTGGGAACCGCTGACGGCGACTGAGGACGGCCTCGAGGTGGCAGCCACCTGCACCATCGCCGAGCTCCTCACCTACGCCGAGGCACCGTACGGGCCGTGGCCGACGGGACGCGCGCTCATCTCCGGGTGCTGCCGGGCGTTCTCGTCGTCCTTCAAGGTGTGGAACACGGCGACGGTGGGCGGGAACCTGTGTACGGCACTGCCCGTCGGCTCCGTGATCTCCCTGGCCGTGGCGCTGCGCGGGGTGTGCCGGATGTCCGGCCTCGACGGACGGAGGCGGGAGGTGCCCGCAGAGCAGTTCGTGACCGGCTCCGGCACCACGGTGCTGCTCCCCGGCGAGCTGCTGCGCTCCGTCTGGTTGCCCGCCACCGCGCTCGCGGAGCGCAGCACGGTGCGCAGGGTGAGCACACACCCATGGGGCAGGTCGGTCGCCCTGGTGACCGGTACCCACGAGCCAGGGGCCGGGCGGCTGACCGTCGCCGTCACCGCCGCCACGACCCGCCCGGTGACCGTTTCCTTCAGCCGCGCCCCGGCCGCTACGGAGCTGCGGCGGGCGCTGGAGGAGGCGCTCACTCCGGACCTGCTCCTCCAGGACGCCCACGGCCGGGCGGACTGGCGCCGCCACCTGGCACTGCACCTCGCGGAGGAAGTGCGCGGCGAGCTGGCGGGAAGGGGGTAGCCCGTGTCCTTCTCCGTACGCATCGATGCCGGCGAGAGTCATGAGCCGCCGAGGCCGGGGCAGTGCCTGCGTACCTATCTGCGCGAGCGTGACCGTACGGGGGTGAAGAAGGGCTGTGACACGGGTGACTGCGGCGCCTGCACCGTGCACGTGGACGGACTGGCCGTGCACAGCTGCCTGTATCCCGCGCACCGTGTCGACGGACGCACCGTCACGACCGTGACGGGCCTCGGCTCGGGAGACCGGATGCACCCGGTGCAGGACGCGTTCGCCCGGTCGAAGGCGTTCCAGTGCGGCTACTGCACGCCGGGGTTCGTCATGACCGCCGCCGCCCTGACGCGTGAGCAGCTCACCGATCTACCGCAGGCCCTGAAGGGCAACCTGTGCCGGTGCACGGGCTACCGTCCCATCGGCGAGGCGGTGCGGACCGCGCACGCCCACCCCGGACCACCCGCACCCCAGGCCGCCGACGACGTGGACCCGGTCACCCGTGAGGTCGTTACCGGCAGCGCACGCTTCACCCTGGACCGTCCAGAGCCGGACGGCCTGCTGCACATCGCCCTGGTCCGCTCCCCGCACCGGCATGCCAGGGTCGTGGACGTCGACGCCACCGACGCGCTGGCCATGCCGGGCGTGCACGCCGTGCTCACCCACCGTGATGCGCCCCGCACGCGTTTCTCCACGGCCCTGCACGAGAACCCCGACGACGACCCCGCCGACACCCGCGTCCTGGACGACATCGTGCGCCACGTCGGGCAGCGCGTCGCCGCCGTCGTCGCCGACAGCCCAGCCACCGCCGTGCAGGCCTCCCGCCTCGTCCAGGTCACCTACCAGGTCCAGCCGTCCGTCACCGAGCCCGAGCAGGCCCTGCGTCCGCGGTCCGTGCGGGTGCACGAGGACGGCAACGTCGCCGGTGAGTTCCACCAGGCCCTGGGAGACGTCGAGCAGGGCCTGGCCGAGGCGGACATCGTCCACGAAGCCGTCTTCCACACCCAGCGGGTGCAGCACACCGCCATGGAATGCCACGCCAGCCGGGCCTGGACCGGCTCCGACGGCCGCCTCCACCTCCACTCCGCCACCCAGGCCCCGCATCTGGTCCGGCGGCGTCTGTGCGCGGTGTTCGGGCTCACCCCGGACCGTCTTCGCGTCACCGCCGGACGCCTGGGCGGCTCCTTCGGTCGCGGGCAGGACCTGCAGACCGAGGACATCACCCTGCTCGCCGCCCTGCACACCGGCCGCCCCGTGCAACTGGAGCACACCCGCACCGACGAGCTCACCGCCACCACCACCCGTCACCCCTTCCACGTCAAGGTCACCCTCGGCGCACGCCGCGACGGCGCGCTCACCGCCCTCAAGCTGCGCGTCGTCTCCGACACCGGCGCCTACGGCAACCAGGGCCCCTCCGTCCTCGCCGTCGCGTGCACCGAAGCCGTCGCCCTCTACCGCTGCGCGAACCTCTCCGTCGAGGGGTACTGCGTGCGCACCCACAACGTGCCCGCAGGAGCCTTCCGCGGCTACGGCGTCGGCCAGCTCGCCTTCGCCGTCGAGTCCGCCCTGGACGACCTCGCCCGCCGCCTTCGTCTCGATCCCCTGGCCCTGCGCAGACGTGCCTACCTCCGCCCGGGCGACAGGGCCCACTTCCCCGGCGCCGCCGGACGGTATCCCGTCATGGACTCCGGTCTCGTTCGTTGTCTGGACACCCTCGGCGAGGCCCGCGCCCGCCGCCTGCGCACCCGGCCCAGGCCGACAGGGCGACGCCACCTGGTCGGAGAGGGGATGGCGTTCGTCACCCAGCACACCGTCCCCGCCGACGGGCACATCGCCCAAGCCGCCGTCGCCCTGCGCCCCGACGGCCACTACGACCTGACCACCGCCGTCCCCGAATTCGGCAGCGGCACCGGCAGCGTCCTGCGCCGCATCGCCGCACAGGCCCTCGCCACCGCCCCGGACCGGGTCCACCTCTGCGACGCCGACACCGATCTGCTCGACCACCACAGCGGCGGCTTCGCTTCCACGGGTGTCACCCTCACCGGCCGTGCCGTCGCCCAGGCGTGCCGGGAACTCACCGAACGTCTGAGAACCGTCGCGGCCGTCCACACCGCCACCAGCTACGCCGCCTGCCGGCTGGGCCCCGACGCCGTCCACTGCGACGGCGCCCCGCTCGCCCTCACCGCCGTGCACACCCATGCGCACACCGCCAAGGCCCCGCTCCGCGCTCACGCAGCCGCCTACGCGGACGACGCCGTCCCGGGCCTGGCGTTCAGCGCGCAGTGGTTCCGCGTCGAAGTCGACGCCGTCACCGGGCTCGTGCGCATTCTCGACAGCGTGCACGTCGCCGACGCCGGCACCGTGCTCGACACCGCCCAGTGCCGCGGGCAGATCGAGGGAGCCATCGTCCAAGGCGTCGGCACCACACTCCGGGAAGACCTCCCCACCGACTGCGCAGGACACGTCACCTCCGTGGACCTGCGCACCTACACCATCCCCCACTTCGGCGAAGTACCACCGCCCGAGATCCACCTCGTACCCCCCGGCGACCCGGACCAGGCCCCGCCCAAGCCGATGAGCGAACTGCCCTTCAACCCCGTCGCCCCCGCCCTCGCCAACGCCATCCGCGACGCCACCGGCATCCGCTTCACCACCCTGCCCCTGCGCCCCGACACCGTGTGGTCGGCCTTGACCGACGCGCACCGGACGGTGACACCCCGCGGTACGGAGTGACTTCACCTTCCGCAGATGCCTTGTCGGCGCCCATGCCCTATAGTGGATCTTGAGAGGCGGGCCGCTGCGGCGGCTTCACTCCACGCGTTGGTCGTCCAAGGAAAGACGCCCCGCTTCCTGCGGGGAAATGCAGGTGCAAGGCCTGCCCAGCGCTCCACACATGTCCCGTAACCGCTGCGGCGGTTACGGGACTTCTTCTTGATCGGCGGCCTGATACGCGGCCGTTCTTGCGGCGTCGGCCGTCCCAAGGGCTGGGCGCGCACGGCGTCGCGCCGTCTCCGGCACCACCGACGCCGGGTATGAAAGGTGAAGCCGTGGGCCCACCCCGTGACCGGCGTGGGCCCACGGCTTCCCGCACAGTGACTGCGCGGACGACAGGCCGGGCGGCTCAGTTCGGTTCGGGAGCCTCCTCTCCCTGGGGGGCCTGCTCTCCTTCGGGAGCCTCCTCTCCCTGGGGGGCCTGCTCTCCCTCGGGAGCAGCGCAGAGCAGGATGCCGAGCTGGCACAGGGTCGGGCCGACCAGCGGCACATGCTGCCCCACGGCAGGACTGGAGGGTTCAGGCGCCGCGAACGCAGTGCCGGATGCTGCGAGTGCGCTGACGGCCAGGCCGACAGCCACCGCCGAACGCGTCACCGTCTTGATCGTGATCATGCCCGTAGAACGAGCCGGCCCGCGTCTGGTTGCGTCCCCAGGACGTCCGTCCCCCGCTCAGACGATGGCCCGCACCCGGATGGCCCCGTCTCCGGCTGCCCCGCACATGCCCCTCAGTCGCACCACCGTGCGATCTGCTCGCGATGCGGGGGCAGTTCGGGCCGGTCAGTACCCTCGGCGCCGGTCGCAGGTCGCCCGCAAGGGGGGAGTGGGAGTTCATGCGGGCATGCGCGGCGTCGGGCGCAGGCGCACGGGGACGGAGGTGTGCCCGTTGCTGATGAGGCTCGGCAGTCTCCTCAGCGCGGCTCGCTCCGTGGCGAGTTGGGCGTCGGGAAAGCGTTCGAAGAGCAGGCGCAGTGCGGTGGTGACTTCGAGCCGGGCGAGCGGAGCGCCGAGGCAGAAGTGCACGCCGTGTCCGAAGGCCAGGTGTTCCTTGTTGGCGCGGGTGGCGTCGAATCGGTCGGCGTCCTCGTGCCAGTCGGGGTGGCGGTTGGCGGCGGCGTAGGAGGCGAGGATCGCTTCACCGGCCTTGATCGTCTGTCCGTCCGGGAGGGGGATGTCGGTGAGGGCGTAACGCAGGGGAAGGTGCTTGGCCGCGGGCTGGTGGCGCAGGGTCTCCTCGACGACGTCCTGCCAGGTGCAGCGGCCTTCCCGGACGTGGGCGAGCTGCTGGGGTTCGGTCAGCAGGGTGGTGATGGCCTGGTCGATGACGTTGACGGTGGTCTCGTACCCGGCGCTGATCATGAGCAGGAGCGTGTCGCGCAGCTCGGCGTGGCTGAGGGCGGAACCGTCCTCCTCGTCGCGGGTGGCGATCAGCAGCGAGGTCATGTCCTCACCGGGCTCGGCGCGCTTGGCCTCGATCAGGGTGTCCAGCAGGCCGTAGAGGGCGGCGGTGTTCGCGGCCTGTTCCTCGGCGGCCAGGTGAGTGGCGAACACGTTGTCCACCATGGTGCGGAAGCCGGCGCGGTGGCCCGCGGGTACCCCCATGAGCTTGCCGATGACGGCGATCGTGAGCGGGTAGGCGAGGTGCTCGCGCAGGTCGACCGTCTCGCCGGGGAGGCCGTCGAGGTCGTCGAGGATGCCGGCCACCAGGGCTTCGATGTCCGGCTGGAGGGCGGCGGTACGGCGGGCCGAGAGAGCGGGAGCAACCATGCGTCGCAGGCGGCTGTGGTGTGTGCCGTAGGCGGTGAACATGTTCTCCACCGTCACCCACAGGGCCAAGGGCCAGGTGGCCACGGTCTCGGCGAAGGCCGGCCAGTGGGCGCGGCCGTCCTTGGAGACGTCCTTGCTGGTCAGCAACTGCTTGAGAAGGGCCGGGTCGGAGACGGACCAGGCGCGCACGCCGAGGATGTCCACCAAGGTGGCCGGGCCGCGCTCGCGCAGGGCCCGGTGTTCGGCATCCGGGTCGGATCCGGTGGGGCTGAGGACGAGAATCTGCTGTTCGGACACGGTGGCTCTCCTCCGGCTTGAGGGGGAGGTGAGGGGGTCCGGTTGCCGAGCGGCCGACGAACACCGCGAGGGCGGGGACGCCAACTCCTCCCGGGAATCAGGAACGGTCAGGACCTCAGCTTCCACCAGCCGACTGCGGCAGTGAAGTACCAGCACATCGCCCCGCTGTTCGGCGAGCTGGAGGACGGGGACCGTCGTGACCGCTTCCGGGGCACGGCAGTTGGTGGTCCCAGTCCCAGTCCCAGTCCCAGTCCCGGTCCAGCGCGGCGCCGAACTGATGTTCCCGCTGTTGCCCGGAGCCGGGTTGCTGGAGGATTACTGATCCCAGTTGCTCGGAGGGCCGCTTCCCATGCCCAAGCAATACCCGCCGGAGTTCCGGCGGAAGGTGCTCGACCTGGTCGCCGCGGGCCGCCGTGTCGCACAGATCGCTGCGGATCTCGACATCAGCGACCAGACGATCTACACGTGGCGACGCCAGGAGCTGACCGATTCCGGCCGGCTTCCCGGTACGAGCAGCGCCGACGACGCCGTACCGCATGCGGTGCCGCGGCGGACGGCCGAGTTCGTGTCCCCACCTCGCACCTCACCGGAACACCGCCCCGACCCCTCCGCCGGGGCAGCACAGTCCCTCCATCCCGAGACCTGGGGCCTGACGTGCGCCGAAGGGGCGCTGTGTCTGGAGGGGAAACCGCTCAGGAGCCTGGCGGACCGCTGGGGGAGCCCTCTCTTCGTCGTGCACGGCGCCCGGCTCGCCGAGAACGTCCGGCGTTTCCAGCAGGTGCCGCAGGGCCGGTCGCTGGGTGTCGAAGTCTTCTACTCCTACAAGACCAACCCGGTTCCGGCCGTGCTCCAAAGGCTCTCGCAGCTCGGCGTCGGAGCCGAGGTGGTCTCTCCGTACGAGCTGTGGCTCGCCCTGCGGCTCGGGGTCGAGCCCGGAAGGATCATCTACAACGGCCCGGGCAAGACCCAGGGTCTCGCGCGCACGTTGGTCCGGAGCGACCTGCTGATCACCCACCTGAACCATCGCGAGGAGATCGCGCTCGTCGCACGGGCCGCCGCGGAGCTCGGCAAGCGCACCGACGTGGGCCTGCGCGTGGCGACCTCCGACAGCTGGTCGGGCAAGTTCGGAGTCCCGATCGCCGGAGGGCAGGCTTTGGCGGCCTACGAGGAAGCCCTGGCGCATGCCTCCCTGCGGGTCGTCGGACTGCACGCACACCGCGGCGTGGCCATCGAGGACGCGGACACGTTGGAGCGCTTCGTCCGCGAGGTGCTGGAGTTCTGCGACGCGCTCCACGCCCGGCTCGGCCTCGCCGTGGAGCTGCTCGACCTCGGTGGGAGCCTGGCGGTCCCGACCGTGCTGCCGCTCGATGCCTCGCCGCTCCCGCTCGCCGAGCGGGTGGGCCGCAGACTTTCCGTCGAACGCTACCTGGCGCTGCTCGTCGAGCAGGTCGAGGACCACTTCCGTCGCGCCGGCCGACCGGCGCCTCGCGTCCTGCTGGAGCCCGGACGCGCGCTGACCGGGAACACCCAGATGCTGCTCTGCCGGGTCAACAGCCTCAACGCGCCCGGAGCGGGGCACGCGCACGCGATCCTGGACGCCGGCGAGAACATCGCCCACATCCTGCACCGCGAGTACCACGAGATCTTCCATGCCGAGCGGTGGGGCGCATCCCGGAGCGAGACCTACACCCTCGACGGTCCTACCTGCAGCCCGATGGACTGCCTGCGTCAGACCGTCGAGCTTCCCCCACTCCGGGTCGGAGACACGCTCGCCCTCATGGACGCGGGGGCCTACCTGGTCTCCTTCTCGAACTCCTTCTGCTTCCCACAGCCGGGCGTCGTGGTCCTGGACCACGGCCGCGAGACGCTCATCCGACGCCCGGAGACCTACGAGGACATGATCGCCAGGGATCTTCACGCGGACGAGGCCTCCCGGTGACAGCCTCTTCGGTCTGCGCGCATCCGCCGCCGGACGAGCCGTTCCGCGCGCTCCGTGGCAGCGCCGTGACGCTCTCGCTCGGGCGCGTGGAGGTGACGTACGCCGTACCCGGACGGTTGCCGCGGATCGCCGTCGCCGGGCGGCCGCTGCCGGTCGAGGACGCGCCGCCGGCCCAGGACGAGGCGGCGTTCGCCCTGGCTGCCGGCCCGGACAGCATTCTCGTCTCGGACCGCGACGAGAGGCTGGCGGTGCTCGTCCCGCGCGACGGCTCGTCCCTGCCGGAGGCGCAGGCCTCGCTCTACACCACGAGGCCGGACCCCCGGCGCGCGGGCCGCTTCCGTGTGACGGTCCACGGCCCGTCCGCTGGTACGGGTGCCCTGTACGTCGCCCAGGCGTTCGGGCACACGACGGGCTGGGTACCAGCGGTGCACGGAGCCCTCGCCAGGCTCCCGGAACCCATCCCGTTCACCGCCGCGATCCGGCGGCAGGAGGACGCGGCCCACGCCCGCAGCAAGGCCGAGAGCTCAGCGGGCCTCCATGTCGTCCCGCTCCGTTACAGCGACTCGGAGTCGGCAACGATCACACCCTCCGACGTCGCCAACATCGCGCGACCGGAGCTCCTGAACCGCGAGGCGGCTCTCCTCTGGATCGCGGACAACCTCGAACTCGCCCAGGCCGGCGCGGGCGCCGCCGCCATCGTCAACGACTGCCGGCCGGAGACCTGGATCCTGCACCAGCTCGCCGAGCACGCGCAGCAGAAGGAAGTCCCTCTGCACACCGTGCGCTATGCGTTCGAGGAGTTCCCGTGTCTGAGGCAACTGGCGGGCCGGGCCCGGTCGTCGGAGCCGGCGACGGGAGTGGCCGAGCTTCTGGCCGCGTCCGCCCCGGCCATCCACACGCGGCGCGAGCTGCAGGACGCGCTGCGTGCATCGGGGACCGATGTGCGGCGCAACCCCTCGGCCGACTTCGAAGCCGCCAGCCGGGAGATCACGGTCCGCCTGCCTCGCAACGGCACGATCTGGTATCAAGCCGTCGACTGGCGTGACCGGCTGTCGCTGGAGTCGGGCAAGCGGCCCTATGTGGTCGTCCCGCCGCTCGGCCAAGCCAGCGAGCTCTGCCCGGAACAGGCCGCCGAGCGGGCCGGTGCCGTCCTGGCCCAGCGCTGGGCGGCGCTCCGGTACCTCTTCACCCCACGGGACCCACGCGGCGTCGCGCTCGTGTCGCAGGGCAACGGCTTCTCCACCCGCAGCCGCCAACACTGGAGCACGATGCTGGCGCTGGCGGCGCGGATGGAGGAGACGCAGTTCCTGTTCGCGGGCGGGAGCGCGGAGGACCGCGCGTGGCTGGCCCGCGAGCTCGAGCGCCGGCCCCGTGCGAACGTGACGCTCCTCGGCTGGATCAACGAGCACTGGAGCACGCTCCTCCGGGCACTCCGCGCCAAACCGCGGGCGGCCTTCGTCTGCCGCCCGGGCCTGAGCAGTATCGGCGCCGCCCTGGCGAACGGCGTCCCCCCGCTCCTCATGTCGCCCGACCCGCTGGCGGGGCCGGACGGAACCGTGGACGCGATCACGGCGGAGGTGGCCATGGAGCGCGCGGTCTACGCGTTCCAGCTCGAGCGGCTCTATGCCACCCAGTGCGCCCAGTACCCCGACTCGCCGCTGCCGGTCCTCGTGGACACACTCGGTGACGACAAGCAGAAGGCACTGACCACGCTGCGCCGTGCGATGGAGCCGGACGTCCAGTCGCGCCAGCGCGCGGCGATCGACGGGTACTGCGACTGGTCGCGCGTCGCGCACCTCATCGCGAGCGTGCTCGCGCGCGAGGCGGTCTCCGGCGCGCTGCCGACGCCGGTCAAACGCCGCGTGCGCGACCGGGAACTCCTGCCCCGTCGCGACCCGTCCGGCGCGGGCCGAGGATGCCACGGTGGACCGCGTCCCGGTCGGCTCGACCAGGAGCGGCGCGCACGCACCCCCGTTTCCGGGCACGGCTGAGGAAGAAGGACATGCCCCCGCGACCTGTGACCCCTCGGGACATCTACGAACTGCGGCTCTGGCAGATCTGGTCGGACATCCTCCACCTGGACGACATCGGGGTGAAGGATGACTTCTTCGCCCTCGGTGGCGACCACGCCGAGGCGCGGGCCGTCCTCGACACGACGACGGCGCAGCTCGGCGCTCAGCCACCCCCGATGAAGACGTTCCTGGAGGCGCCGACGATCGAGCGCATCGGCTGTCACCTGCGCGCGCGGTCGAGGAAGCTCGCCGAGCAGCCCGTCGTGCCGCTCCAGCCGCACGGTTCGAAACGCCCGTTCTTCTTCCTGCCGAGTGGGGAGGGAAACGTCTACTACTTCCACGCCCTGGCCCGCCGGATGGCGCCGGACCAGCCCTTCCTCGCCCTCCAGACCCGGGGGCTCCATGGTGCCGAACCGCCCTTCGACCGCGTGGAGGACATGGCGGCGGACCACATCGGGTCCATGCGCGCCGTGCAGCCGCGCGGGCCGTATCTCCTGGGAGGCCACTGCGTCGGCGCCATGGTCGCGTTGGAGATGGCCCTGCAGTTGCAGCGCCGGGGGGAGCGCGTGGCCCTGCTCGCCGCCGTTGACGGCCTCGCACCCGCCCCCTTCTTCCGCGACGAGATCACGGAGATCGTCCAGGACCCTTTCGAGGCACTGATCTTCTTCGGGAGCGGGTTCACGTCCTGGTTCAACCAGGCGCTCCCGCTGAGACGTCGGACGCTGCTCGCGGTCGAGCCGGAGCGACGACCGGCGTTCGTCACGGGGCTCGCCAGGGAGCGCGGCATGTTCCCACCGGACGAACCCGACGACCGCATGAGCCGTGTCGTGGATCTCGGCGCTCGCATCTGTCGAGCCAGGTACAGGCCCAAGGATGTCTACACGGGCGCGGTCTCGTTCTACCGCGCCTGCGAATCCGCGCTGTGCGAGACCGCCACGGGAGGCTGGGAAGAAGTCTCGACGCGGCCTCCGCGCGTCCGGGAGCTCCCCGGCGACCACGTCACGCTCGTCGTCGAGCCCCACGTCGATCACCTGGCGCGCGAGCTGCGGGCGGCGATCGCGCAGACGCAGGTGTGATTCCACGCCACGGCGACGGCCGCGGCTACCGACGCCCACGTGTTCCTGGTCCCGACTGGTTGCAGGAGCCCAGGACGGACGACGACGTCATGAGTTCACTGGGACGGGTGCGGTACCTCGAGCCCGGCCCGGAGGGGGCAGGTGAGCGGAAGGACACGTTCGGTCAGCTGCCCCGTGAGGCGGGTCTCGGTGAGGGCGGCGTCGGTGAGCCAGTCCGCTGCGCTCAACTGGTCGGCCAGGTGCCGCAGCTCGCCGGAATCCACCGGGACCCAGGCGGCGAGAGCGTCCAGGGCGATGCCCCGGCCGCCGGCCCCGAGGCGCCCCGAGGCGTCGGTCCGGGTGGCCAGCGTCAGGGCGAGCAGCCGGGTGCCGGCGGCGGCCTTGGCCTTGCGGAGCTTCCTTTCCGAGACGACCCTCTGGGCCCAGCCGGAGAGCTTGGGCCGCACCTTCCTGCCGAACGTGAACGGGCCCGTTCCGTCCCCGTCGGGCACCAGGGAGGGGACGCTGATCGGGGTGGGGTTCTCCGGCCGGGAGGCGAGCAGGTCGCCGACAGTGCCGGGCAGGGTGAGCCAGCCGCAGCCGGTCAGTTTCTCGACCAGGTCCTCCGGATCGGTCAGACCCAGAGCGGTGAGGTCCTGGCCCACGAGGTTGCCGGTGCCGGTGTGCGCGGTGCGCAGGGTCAGCATCAGTACCAGCAGCCGTGCTTCCGGTCCGGGCAGTGGGGTGTGGTCGGCCACGTGCGCGAGGACGGAGCGCATGTGGTCCCACTGCGCCGGCGCGGTCAGCAGACGCGCCACGGCCGGCCCGTCGCCTGAGATGCCGCCGGTGCGCTGCTGGTGCTGCAGGCGGATGGCGGCAGCGGCCTGCTCGGCACGTCGGGCCTCCCCTCGCAGGGCGCCGTCACAGGTGACATCGGCCCAGGTGGTGAAGGCACGGGCCTTGCGTTCCTGGAGTTCGGCGAGCAGCGACAGGTCGGGCTGCTCACGCTTCTGGTAGGCGCGGAAGAGGTCACCGAGTTCGACGAGTTCGTCCCGCAGGGCGACGGGCCGCAGGTCGTGCGGGATGACCCGCTGGGCGATCTTCGCCTGTGGTGGGCGCCGCCGCGCGGGTACGGCGCGGGGGGTCGGACCCCCCGTCCTGGAGGCGGTCCGGTGGTCGGAGAACTGGGGCGCTCTGCTGCCCGCGCCCGTGTCGGAGGCTGCGGGGGCAGGGCGGTCGGTGGCCTGCGGGCCGAGCGTCCGGGAGGTGGCCGCGGTCGTTGCGCCCGGGGTGGCGGCCGCGCACCGCGAGCAGCACTCCATGGCCCGCCACCAGCGCCCCCCGCGGTCAGTGAGCACGGCCAGGACGACCGGCCCGCCGCACCGCCAGGGTTCGGCACGCGCATGTCGGCCGGTGCCGGGCAGATGGGTGTGGCAGCCGTCGGCCCTGCAGGCGCAGTACGCCTCGGCCCGGGGGGCGGGGGCGGCTCGCAGGTGTGCCTTGAGGTGGGCGATCGCGGCCGCACGGCCCGCGGCCGCGGACGGCAGACGCTGCTCGGCACAGGCGGGACGGCTGCACGAGACGCGCACCGCCGGACTGCCCCGGCCGACGGCGTCCAGACGCACCGTCCACCGACGCCCCGGCACCCGCTCGTCCGGCCCGTCCACCGCGGCCTGCGTCATCTCGCTCTCCCTCCTGGTGTGTCCCCGACAGCCGCCGCCTGCCCTCGCGCGGAGTCGCCCTGCTCGCCAGGCCCGTGACGAGCAGGCAGCGTTACACGGTCAACGATCCGGGGCGGAGGTGGTTTCAGTGCGGGGTGCGCCAGTTCGGACGGTGGGCGAGCGGGATACATTCAGGGCTACCTGGGAGCGGCCCTCGAGGACGAGGTCCAGGCCGATGTCATCGTGGAGCAGCACAGACGTCATCGGCATGGCGCGGTACCGCGTCAACCGTGGCCGTCACGACGGTCCCGATCGTCGGCTCCGTACTACCACAGGCCGCTCAGCAGGCTGTCGATGAAGTCCACGATGCGGTGCTTCATCGCGTGCCTACGGTTGCAGTACCGGCGCCATCGGCGCTCTGACAGCGGACGGTCGCACCATTGGCACACGGGGTTTCCGGCCGCCGCCGCTTCGCTGCCCATGCGCTGAGCGTAGTGGGCACCCGCCCGCCCGTGGAGACGGGACGGTCGCCGCGCCGCTCGGTAGGCAAGCACAGCGAGGAAGGACGGGCCGCGAACCTGATGACGCTGTCGAGCGGCGCCGTCTGTCAGCGCCGGACGGTGACGACCATCCGCGGCAGGACCCTGCCGGCGATGGAGCCCGACGGGACGTTTCCCTTGCGGACTGCGCCCATCGCGCGGTAGAAGGGCTCGGCGTTCGGGTCCGCGTCGATCGTGAGCCGGGTGAACCCCAGGTCTCGTCCAGCCGCGACGGTGCGTTCGAACAGCAGGCGGCCGATCCCCTGGCCGATGACCCGCGGATCGACGAACATCATGCCCAGAACGCCTGTGGGTGGCTCCCCCTCGAGAGTGGTGAAGCCCAGGACGTGGCCATCCGTGTCGGCCACCATGGTCCGTCGGCGTGCGACCTCGTGCGCGGCGACGGTGAGCTCGTCCCGGCACGCTTCCAGGAAATCGGCGTCGTAGCCCCAATGCGCCTTGGACCGGAGCGCCAAGTCGGTGAGTACGTCGGCTTCTGTCGCCCGTGCGGGCCTGATCAGCACGTCCATCCACGCCCCGCTCAGGTGTGGGTCTTTCGATCTTCGCACCCTGTGGTCGTGCGGGAAAGGCAGGCGACGGTCCCTGGCCGGACGGTCTCGGGCGATGTGAACGGCCGGCGTCAGCCGCCTGCCGCCGTCGCACGGACGGCCGCGGCGAGGGCCTCGCCGACGCTCCGGGCTCCTGGAGCGTTGGGATGCAGCGGCGCGGCCACCCGGGTGGGGATCACGCCCTCGACGTAGCGGTCGGTGGGGGCGGCGCAGATGTCGTGTCCGATGCTCAGGGTGTAGGTGTCGACGAAGGTGGCACCGTGCTCTTCGGCCGTCTGCCTCAGTACGGCGCCGAGGTGGTTGATCGCGCCTTGGAGGTAGTTGGCGTCCTGCTTCCAGAAGGGCTGCGCGGGGTGGCAGCCGTCGGTGCGGACGTAGTTGCCGTAGCCGACGACGAAGATCTCGGCATGCGGTGCCCGTCGAGCGATGGCGTCCAGGACGGTGGCGAAGGCCGGTGCCCAGGCGTCGATGCGGGCCCGGACCTTGTCGGTGCCGCCGGCGGTGTTCTCCTTCGCGCAACTGGTGCCGTAAGGCTGGGGCAGGATGTTGACGCAGCCCAGCAGCTCGTCGAAGAGGTCGGTGTCGTTGCCGCCGATGGTGACGCTGACGATGTCGGTGTCCGGCGTGAGAGCGTCGTACTGGGGCGCGGTCCCCGGGTGCTGGGCGGTGCTCAGATGGGCACTGGTGGCGCCGGAGCAGCTCACGTCGGTGACTTTCGCACCGAGGACCTTGGCGGCGATGTGGGGATAGTCGGCCAGGGAGCGCAGGCATGCCAGGTCGGCCGGGTCCATCGGCGGTACCAGAGGCGCGGCCGCGTAGGAATCGCCGAGTGCGACGTACCGCAGCGGCTCGGCCGCGGCCGGGGCGGCTGTGACCGTTGCCGTGGCCGAGATGGTCCCCGTGGACAGAACGACGGCCAAGGCCGTGCGCAGGGCTGGTTTCAAGGACGCCTCCATTCGGCACAGGCGCGGACGTGGGCCCGCCTTGTCACGAGCTTGCTCGAGCAGGCGTGCCGCCGCACGGCGGTCCGCGGCTTCGTTGCGCCGAGCGGGTGATCTGTGACTCGGCTGTTCGGATTGTCCTGTCCGCCTTGGCTGATCTCCGCACGCAGGCCGGGCCCAGCTTCGTCGATGTGTCCCCGCCCCGGCTACGTGAGGAACCGCCCGATCACGAGCGGTGTCCCGAGCCCGGGGCGTCCCGGAACCGAAGGGCCTGGCAACGCGTGCGACCGGACAACCGGACGCACAGCATCACCGTCACGGGAACAGCTCTCGCGCGACGGCCGACCGGTACCGGTCCGGCGTGCCCGCGTCCGAAGACGCGCGTCACCGGCGCGGGCGGACCAGGACGCGTCGCAGGTCGCAGAGTTCGACGTCGAAGGTGTCGGCCGTGGTGCGCAGCCGGGAGAGCATCGCGTCCGGGCCGGTGATCCACAGCCGGTCGACGCCCAGGTCGCGCAGGGACCGGACGGTGTCGACCCAGCGGATCGGGTTGACGAACCCGTCGAGCAGCGCGGTCCGCAGCGCCTCCGGGTCGGTCAGCACCGTGCCGTCCTGGTACGAGACCACCGGGACGCGCGGCGCGGACAGGGTGTAGCGCGCGTACACGTCCTCCATCAGGGCGCGCACCCCGGAGAACAGGGACGTGTGCGCGGGCGGGCGCATCGTGTACAGCGAGTACCCGCCGGCCGCGCTGATCGCCGACTTGAAACCGTCCAGCTCCGGCTCGCGCAGTGACACCATGTGGAAGTCGGCGTCCAGCCTGCCGGACACGTCGTGCCAGTCCAGGCCGGCCAGCAGCGGGTGGAGCCGCTCCTCCGACACGCGGACGAAGGAGTGGGTGACGACGTCACGGTGCTCGGCGGCGAAGTACCGCCGTTCCGTCCGCGCGATCTCGTCCACCAGGCGGACCGTGTCCGCGAACGGCAGCGCGCCGGTGTAGGCCAGCGCGGCACGCTCCCCGAAGCTCGGGCCGGCGCAGAACTCCGGTGCGGCGCCGAGCCGTTCCCCGGCCCACTCGGCCAGCGCCAGACAGGCGACGAGCACCGCGACCTGCACCGGCTCCGCGTAGTCGTCGTCCGGCGCGTCGGCCAGCGCGTCGGCGAGGTGGTAGCCGAGCGCCTCGTCGGCCTCGGCGAGGCGCCGGCGGGCGTACGGATGGATCATCAGGAACGTGCCGAGGTCCTTGCGGCGGACCGGCGACAGCGCCGGGAAGACGATCGCGTCGGTCATCGGGGGGCCTCCGTGAGCGTTCCCGTGGGTGCCGGGTGGTTCATGGGACAAGGGGCTTCTCGACGGCCGGCCGGGCGGCCAACTGCTCCAGTGCCCTCCGGTCGGGCTTGCCGTTGCGGTTGAGCGGCAGCCGGTCCAGGACGACGACCCGGTTGGGCTGCTCGTAGGCGGGCAGCACCGCGCAGATCCGCTCCCGCCAGTGCGCGGCCTCCGCCCCGGACTCGTCCTCGACGAAGAACACCAGGGAGCTGCCGCGCCGCTCGTCCGGCACCGCGATCACCTTCGCCGAGCACCCGGCCTCGGCGATCCGCGCCTCGATCCGCTCGGGATAGAGGGTGTAGCCCATGCGGTGCACGGCCAGTTTGCGGCCGACGACGGACAGGTTGCCGTGCGCGTCCAGCCGGCCGAAGTCACCGGTGCGCCGCCAGCCCCGTACCGCCGGGGCCAGCTCACCGTCCGGGCCGAGGTAGCCCTCCATCAGGTCGGGGGAGTCGACCTCGATCTCCCCGGTCTCCCCGGGGCCGAGCACCGTGCCCGCGTCGTCGACGATCCGTACGCCCATGCCCGCCACCGGCCGGCCCGTGGCCACCGGGTTGTCGGCGGTCGCGAAGGCCACGTTGCCCAGCTCGGTGCTGCCGTAACTGTCCAGCAGCGGTTTGCCGCACAGGCCGACGTACCGGTCGACGAGAGTGGGGTCCAGCGGTGCGGCGCCGCTGCAGAACAGCCGTACGTCCCGCAGGCCGGCCAGTGTGCCGGTCCGCCGGGTGACGATGTTGAAGATGCTGCGGTACGTGGCGGGCGTCGCGTCCAGCACCGTGGCGCCGGTCTCGCCGGCCAGCCGCAGGGCCTGGTCGAGCCGCCGGTACGGGGCGACCACCAGGGAGCAGCGCACCTGCCATGCGATCAGCACCATCGACAGGCCGTACTGGTGGGAGAACGGCAGCAGCGGCAACAGTACGTCGTCCGGACGATGGCCGATCTGCTCGGCGTTGCGCTCCAGGTTCCGCAGGAACCGCGCACCGGTCTTCACCACGCCCTTGGGGACGCCGGTCGAACCGGACGACCACATGATCAGCCCGTCCGGGAGCCCGCGCCACAGGTCCAGGTCCAGTGGGCCGTCGAGCGGGGGAGCGGGCCGTGAAGCGGCGGCCGTCAGCAACTGGCCGACACGTACCGTCTCGCCGACGGCCGGCGGTGCCGCCGCGTCGTCCACGACCGTCAGCGCGGTCCGGGCCAGCCGGTGGACGCGGGTGGTCTCCTCGGCGGTGTCCTGGTGGTCGAGGAGGACGATCGACGCGCCGGCGTGGGCCAGGCCGAGCAGCACCGTGAGCCAGGCGGCCGAGTTGTCCGCCTTGAACAGCACACGGGTACCCGGCCGGACCCCGAGGCCGGCCAGTACCCCGGCGACCCCGACGGCCGACCGCTCCACTTCGGTCAGGGGCTGGGCGGAACCGGGCGCGAACACAGTGGCGGTCATCGTCGGATGCCGTCCTTCCGCGGGTGGGTGTACGAGCGAAAGTCAGGTCAGCGGGAACTTCAGCCGGCCCGAGGCGATGGGGTTGACGTAGTCGGCGCTGGTCATGCCGGCCTTCTTCATCGCCAGGCCGGTCAGGCCCTCGAAGATGGCCCGGCGGGCGTTCATCGTGGTCGAGTAGCCCGGATCCAGGTGCGGCGCGACCTCCACCACGTCCATCCCGACGACGTTGGTCTCCGCGCACAGCCGCCGGAACGCCGGGAACAACTCGCGCGGCGTCATCCCGCCCGGCTCCGGGGTGCCGGTACCGGGCGCGTACGCCGGGTCCAGGACGTCGATGTCCAGCGAGAGGTAGATGAACTCGGGGCCGTCCAGGACCTCTTCGATCACCTTGTCCAGCACCGCGTCGAAGCCCAGCCGTTCGATCTCCACCATGAAGTGGGTGCGCAGGCCCTGGCGGCGCATCCAGTTGAACAGCGAGTCGTCCGGACCGGTCGGCGTGCGCAGGCCCACCTGCACGAAGTTCTTGCCCGGGATCCGCTTCTCCTCGATGAGCCGCCAGATCGGGGTGCCGTGGGTGATCCGGTGCCCGAAGATGTGCTCGTGGCAGTCGGGATGCGCGTCGAAGTGGACCACCCCGACCTTGTCCGGCCCGTACAGGTCGGCCAGCGCCCCCACACTGGCGATCATCAGGGAGTGGTCGCCGCCCAGGATCACCGGCACCGCCCCCGTCTCAGCGACCTCGGTGACGGTCGAGGCGATGGACGGCAGCGACTTCTCGACACTGAAGATGTCGACCGCCGCGTCCCCGTAGTCGACCACCTTCAGCAGGTTGAACGGACTCACCCGGGTACTGGCGTTCACCAGCAGCTCCGGTGTGTTGAACAGGTACCGCTCGTCGGAGCGCAGCGCCCGCGGGCCGTAGGCGGCGCCCCGGTGGCCCGACGAGGAGTCCAGCGGCACACCGAACACCGCGACGTCGACGCCGCCGGCCCGCAGGTCCTCCGGGTTCAGGGCGACCGGTACGCCCATGAAGGTGGGAATTCCGCTGTAGGCCGCCTGCAGGAAGTTACGCCGCAGATCTATCGGGCCGGGCTCGCGCGACGGCGCCTGCGAGCGGTCGACCGGAATTCGCCACGCCTCTTCTTCGGCGCCCTTTTCCGTCACGCTGAATCCTTAACCGTTGTATTGCCTTGCAACGCACTGTGCGAAGACTCGTCAACGCCGACCGCAGGCTACGGAGCGCGGTCGGGTGCGCCAACCCCAGCGGATCCCCTACCGCCCAACCTGGAGAGGCAACGCGCCAGTTCAGCGACGTGGACGGCTGCCCGGGAACACGCTTGCTTGTTCACGGCCCGGACCTGCCCGATTCAGCTGAAGATCATCTTCCCTGGTCCATACTGAAGCAGCCGAACGGGGAAGGCGAAAGCTTCTCATTACGAACCAATTCAGTTGTCGAATGCCGCGCGGTCTCTCTCGGGGGAAAAAAGACGAGAGACGGTGCGGCAGCCGACTCCGCGACCTCGTGGAGGGCCAGACAGGGTGTTTGTCGAACGGCAGGAACAGCTCGACGGCTTCACGGCCGTACTGGAGGAGTGTCAGGCCGGTCAGGGCCGGACACTGTCCGTCGTCGGTCCGTTGACCAGTGGGAAGACCGCGCTGCTGCGCGCGTTCGCCGAACGCGCCGACGAGGCCGGGTTCCAGACCCTGTGGGCCACCGGCGCCCGTACCGAACGGGAGCTGCCGCTGGGCCTGGCCGGCCAGATCCGGCACGACCTCGACACGACCGGCCACCCCGACCGGACCACGCTGATCCGTGAAGTGCACGGGCTGGCCACCGCGTTGCTGGCCAGCAGCCGGCACACCCCGCTGCTCCTGGTCGTCGACGACCTCCACCACCTCGACCCGCTCTCCCTGTCCTGCCTGCTGCACGTGGCCCGGCGCACCCGACGCGCCCGTCTCCTGATCGCGGTCGGCGCCGGCGACCTGGTGGAGCCGACCGACCCCCAGCTGTACGCCGAACTGATGGTGCTCGCCTCCGACCACCACCTGGAACTGCCGCCGCTGTCCCGGCGCGGCGTCGGCGAGCTGCTCACCGAGGCACTGGGCGACCGCTCCTGCGAGGCGCTCGTGGACGCCTGTACCCGCGCCTCGGGAGGCAACCCGCTGTTGATCCGCACCTTCATCGCCGATCTGCGGGGCGCCGGCGAAACCGGCCTGGACCGGGACGGCCAGGCGCTGCCCGGCCGTGCCTACACCGCAGCCGTCCGCCGGTACGTGGACCGCTGCGACCCGGACACCCGGCGGGTCCTGGCCGCCACCGCGCTTCTGGACCGGTGCCCGCCGACCGGGATGCTCACCCTCGCCCGGCTCGCCGAGGTCGACACCGCCGCCGCCCGCCGCGCCCTGGCCAGCCTGAAGAACAGCGGCCTGGTCACCGACGGCCGGCTCCCGCACCCGGCCGCCGGCCAGGCCGTCCTCGACCAGCTCCCGCCCGCCGCGCTGACCGAACTGCACCTGCGGGCCGCCCGCTTCCTCTACGAAGAGGGCTCGGCGCCGCTCCCCGTCGCCCGGCACCTGCTGGCGGCCGGCCGGGCCCCCGACTGGGCGGGACCGGTGCTCGGCGCCGCCGCCGACGGACTGCTCGGCACCGGCGACACCGAGCCGGCCGTCTCCCTGCTGCGCCTCGCCCACGACGGCGCCGCCGACGTCAGCGAACGGGACACGCTCAAGGTCGCCCTGCTCCGCGCGGAATGGCGTACCGACCCGGCCGCCGCCGGGCACCGCCTGGGCCAGCTCACGGCCGCCGTCCGGGCCGGCCGGCTCTCCGTCGCGGAACGCGTCTCCACCGCGCACTGCCTGCTGTGGATGGGCCGCACCGCCGAGGCCGTCGAGATCATCGACTCCCTCACCGCCCTGGAACCCGACGCCGAGGAGAGCGCCGAGATCCGCTTCCTGACGGTGTGGGCCCGCTTCACCCACCCGGGTCTGCTCGGCAGCGAACCCACGCACCCCCACACCCCGAGGCGCCGCCCCGCCGAGGGCGTCGTCAACATCCGCGAAGCCCTCGCCCAGGCCCTGGAGACCGTACGGGACAAGGGCCCCGACAACGCGGTCGTCGTCACCGCCGAACGGGTCCTGCCGCGCTCACCACTGCGCGGCGACGGCACGGCCCTGCACCGCGCGGCGCTGACCATCCTCGTCTGCGCCGACCACCTGGAGACCGCCGGCCAGTGGACCGACCGCCTCCTCGCCCAGGCCGGCGAACGCGGCGCCTCCTCCTGGCAGGCCGTGCTGCTGGCGATCCGTGCCGACATCGCCCTGCGCTCCGGCCGGCTCGCCGACGCCCAGCGCAACGCCGAGGTCGCCCTGAACACGATGTCCCGGGAGAGCTGGGCGGCCGCCGTCGGTGTCCCGCTCGGCACCGCCCTGCTGGCGCTCACCGCCCGGGGCCGCCTGGCCGAGGCCGGCCGGCTGCTCGACCAGCCGGTGCCGGAGGCGACGTTCCAGACCGTCTGGGGCCTGCACTACCTGCGGGCCCGCGGCGCCTACTACCTCGCGGCCGGCATACCCGAGGCCGCCCTGGACGACTTCACCACCTGCGGTGACCTCATGGCACGCTGGGACCTCGACCTGCCCGCCCTCGTGCCCTGGCGCGTCGACGCCGCCCGCGCCCACCTGGCACTCGACCAGACGCAGCAGGCCCGCGCGCTGGCCGAGAGCCAGCTGACCCAGATGGGCCCCGAACCCAGCCGGACCAAGGCCGCGGCCCTGCGCGTGCTGGCCGCGGTCTCGCCCCTCACCCAGCGCCCCACCCTGCTGCGGGAGGCCGCCGAGATGCTCCGCGGCTGCGGCGACCGCCTCGAACTCGCCCACACCCTGGCCGACCTCAGCCAGGCGCAGCGCTCCCTCGGCGACTTCCACCGCGCCCGCATGACGGTGCGCCGGGCCTGCACCCTGGCCGGTGACTGCCAGGCCGACGCGCTGCGCCAGCGCCTGCTCCCCGACGTCGACGACGCCGTCCCCGAGGGCGCCGACGAGTCCTACGCGGAGGCCTTCAACTCCCTCAGCGACGCCGAGCGGCGGGTCGCCGTGCTGGCCGCCCAGGGCAACACCAACCGGCAGATATCCAACAAGCTGCTGGTCACGGTGAGCACCGTCGAGCAGCACCTCACCAAGGTGTACCGCAAGCTCAACGTGACCCGGCGAGCCGACCTGCTGGTCAAACTCGGCCCCCGGTTCAGCAACATCGCCTGAACACCAACGGCGGGTGCGCGGCGTGTCCCGCACCCGCCGCCCGCTCACTCCAGCACCCGGCGCAGCCGGCCCGGCTCCGCGGCCCGCAGGCGCCACTCACGCGGATAGCCGACCGACACCTCCTCGAAGCGGACCCCGTCGTACCAGGTGGTCCGGGGAATGTGCAGATGCCCGTACACGACCGCCGCGGCCCGGTACCGCACGTGCCAGTCGGCGGTCAGCTCGGTGCCGCACCACTGGGCGAACTCCGGGTACCGCAGGATCCGCGTCGGTTCGCGGACCAGCGGCCAGTGGTTGACCAGTACGGTCCGCAGCTCCGGGTCGACGGCCGCGAGCCGCCGCTCGCTCCGGGCGACCCGGGCCCGGCACCATTCCTCCCGGCCGGGATACGGGTCGGGGTGGAGCAGGATCTCGTCGGTGCACACCACACCCGCGTCGTAGGCGTGGGCCAGCGACTCCTCCTTGGTGGCCAGGCCCGGCATCCGGAACGAGTAGTCGTAGAGCAGGAACAGCGGCGCGACGGTGACCGGACCGCCCGGACCGGTCCACACCGGGTACGGGTCCTCGGGTGTGACGACGCCGAGCTCCCGGCAGCGTTCCACCAGCCGGCGGTAGCGGGCCTCGCCGCGCAGCTGCACCGGGTCCTCCCGGGGCGTCCACAGCTCGTGATTGCCCGGTACCCAGATCACCTTGGCGAACCGGCCGGCGAGCAGGCTCAGCGCCCATTCCACGTCGGCGAAGAACTCGCCGACGTCACCGGCGACGATCAGCCAGTCGCCGTCGTGAGCGGGCCGCAGCCCTTCGACGACGGCACGGTTCTCCGCGTAGGCGATGTGCAGGTCGCTGATCGCGAACAGGGTCGGGGCTTCCACAGTGCCCGAACGTAGACGTGCCCCGCTCCGGCCCCAACCCCTACCGCACCCCGGGCCGGGGCCGCCGTCCACCGATCGATGGACACCTGTCGGCCGGCGGGCCGTCGCGGGCGGGAACCGCACCGGGCGACGCTGAAACGGTGACAGATGCGGTGCAGGCACGCGGACTACGCAAGAACTACCACGGGACTCCCGCCGTCGACGGCGTGGACCTGGACATCGCCGACGGTGAGATATTCGCGCTGCTCGGCCCCAACGGAGCGGGCAAGACCACCACGGTCGAGATCCTCGAAGGCTTCCGCAAACGGGACGGCGGCGACGTCCGGGTGCTCGGGGAGGACCCGCAGCGGGCGCCCCGCCGCTGGCGCTACGGCATCGGCCTGGTCCTGCAGAACGCCTCGGACATGGCCGACATGACCGTCGCGGAGACGGTGCGGCACTTCGCCGGGTACTACCCCGACCCGCGCCCCGTCGAGGAGGTGCTCGACCTGGTCGGCCTGACCGAGAAGGCCGGCCGCAAGGTCCGGACCCTCTCCGGCGGCCAGCGCCGGCGCGTGGACGTCGCGATCGGCGTCGTGGGACGCCCCCGGCTGCTGTTCCTGGACGAGCCCACCACCGGATTCGACCCGGAGGCACGCCGGCAGTTCTGGGCGCTGATCCGGCGGCTGTCCGAGCAGGACGCCACCACCATCCTGCTGACCACCCACTACCTGGACGAGGCCGAGGCGCTGGCCCACCGGGTCGGTGTCATCGCCGCAGGACGCATCGTCGCCGTCGACACACCCGCCGAACTCGGCGGCCGGGCCTCCGCCGAGGCCACCGTCCGCTGGACCGAGGACGGTGCGCCCCGGCACCTGCGCACCGACCGCCCCACCGAGTCCGTACGGGAACTGGCCGCCCGGTTCGACGGCGAGGTCCCCGGCCTCACCGTCACCCGGCCCTCCCTGGAAGACGTCTACCTCGACCTGATCGGCAACCCGTGATGACCACCACCGCTCCCACCGAACGCCCGGCACCGGCCCCGCACACCGTCCGTGAGCCGTCCGTGTGGCGGCTGTGCCTGGCCCGCGGCGGCGTGGAACTGCGCCAGTTCTTCCGCGAACGCACCGCCGTGATCTTCACCTTCGCCCTGCCCGTCGTCCTGCTGATCCTCCTCGGCTCCATCTTCGACAAACAGCTCAGCGCCACCGGCATCCCCTCCAGCCAACTGCTGGCCGCGGGCATGATCGCCGGTGGCATCGGCTCCACCTGCTTCGTCAACCTCGCCGTCAGCATCACCAGCGACCGCGAGGACGGCACCCTCAAACGGCTGCGCGGCGTCCCCATGCCCCCCGTCGCCTACTTCATCGGCAAGATCATCCTGGTGCTGGTGACGGCCGTCGCCGAGGTCGTCGTCGTCCTCGCCGTCGCCGTGCTCTTCTACGACCTGCCGCTGCCCACCGGCGCCGGCCGCTGGGCGACGTTCGCCTGGGTGTTCCTGCTCGGCGTCACCGGGTGCGCGCTGCTGGGCACCGCGATGAGCAGCGTCCCCCGCTCGGTGCGCGGTGCGGCACCCATTGTCAACCTCCCGTTCCTCGTCCTGCAGTTCGTCTCGGGTATCTTCATCGTGCCGGTCACCACGCTGCCGACCGTGTTGCAGCACGTCGGCGCGGTGTTCCCGCTGAAATGGATGGCGCAGGGCTTCCGCTCGGTGTTCCTCCCCGACGCGGCGGCCGGCACCGAACCGGCCGGTTCCTGGGAGCACGGCCGTGTCGCGCTCGTCCTGGCGGCCTGGTGCCTCGGAGGTCTGATCCTGTGCCTGACGACGTTCCGCTGGCAGGGAAGGAAGGACGGTTGAGCCGCGCCCCCGACGAATGGCTGCGCTGGCAGCCGCTCTGGGACGCCTACTTCGTCCTGGTCGGCGCGGCCGGCCTGGGCGCCGTCCTGCTGGCCGGCGGCGCCGCCCCCGCCCGGCGGACCGGCGCCGCCGCACTGCTGCTGCTCCTGGTCGCCGCCCACCTCGCACTCGGCCGCCGCCTCATCCGCTCCGGCCGGGGCACCCCGCGCGCCCTGCTCTACCAGCTCGGTGTGGTGCTGGTGTTCGGCGGCGCGGTCGTGCTGGCGGCCGGCAGCGCGTTCATGCTGTTCGCGCTGTGCGCCCCGGCGTTCATGACCGTCGGCCCGGTGGCCGGCGCGGTGGCCGTGCTCGCCATGAACCTGGTGTGGCTCGGCCGGGTCGCGGCCGGCGACCTGATCCCCGGCTCCGGCTGGCCGCTGGGCGTCGCCGGGGCGACGGTCGCCGCGCTCTCCGTCGTACTGGGTGTCTGGGCCAGCCAGATCATCCGTCAGAGCACCGAACGGGCCGCCCTCATCCGGGAACTGGAGAGCACCCGCGCCGAACTCGGCCGCCTCTCCTACGAGGCCGGACGCGCCACCGAACGCGAAGAGGTCGCCGACGTCGTCCACGACACCCTCGCCCAGGGACTGTCCAGCACCGTCATGCTGCTCCAGGCCACGGGCGCGGCACTGGACACCGACCCCGCCCGCGCCCGCCACTACCTCCGGCTCGCCGAGTCCACCACCCGCGACAACCTGGCCGACGCCCGCGCCCTGATCACCGCACGCCCCCTGCCCCAGGCCACCTCCGCGTCCCTGGTCGAAGGTCTCCGCCGCGAACTGGACCGGCTCCGCGACCTGCACGGCATCGACGCCACCCTCACCGTCGACGGCGCCCCCGACCCCACCGACACCGCCCTCAACGTCGACCTGCTGCGCCACGCCCAGGAAGCGCTGAGCAACGTCCGCAAACACGCGGGCGCCCACCACGTCGACGTACTCCTCGCCACCGACGACGACGGCGTACGGCTCGAAGTACGCGACGACGGCCTCGGCTTCACCACCGACACCACCTCCTCCGGCCACGGCCTGCCGCTGATGCGACGCCGGGTCCGCCAGGCAGGCGGCACCCTGCGGGTCGAGTCCGCACCCGGCCGGGGCACGCACGTACGGATCAAGGTGCCCGCATGACCATCGACGTACTGCTGGTCGACGACCACCCGGTGGTCCGGGCCGGCATCCGCGCCATGCTCCACGACCAGCCGGGACTGACCATCGTCGGCGAGGCCGTGTCCGCCGCCGCCGCGCTCACCACCGCCCGCGACCTCAGGCCCGACGTCGTCCTGATGGACCTGCGGCTGCCCGACGGCGACGGCGTCGGCGCCACCGCCGCGATCCTCGCCGAACTGCCCGCGACCCGCGTGGTGATCCTGACGACCTACGAGACCGACGGTGACATCCTGCGCGCCGTCGAGGCCGGCGCCGTCGGCTACCTGCTGAAGGACACCTCACCCACCGACCTCGCCCGGTCCGTCCGCGCCGCCGCCCGCGGTGAGACGGTGCTGTCGCCCACCGTCGCCGCGAAACTCCTGCACCAGGTACGCCGGCCCCGCCCCGAGACCCTGTCCCGCCGAGAGATCGACGTCCTGCGACTGGTGGCCGAGGGACTCACCAACGCCGCCATCGGACGCGCCCTGTTCATCACCGAGGCCACCGTGAAGACGTACGTGGTGCGCATCTTCACCAAACTGGGCGTGTCCGACCGCACCGCCGCCGTGATGGCGGCGGTACAGGCCGGACTGCTGTGAACCCCTCGGCGGCGGCCGGTTCACGGCCGGACGGGCATGCCCACAACCCGCCGCCCGCACCCTCCTGACCTGCCCGGCACACCGGATACGTCAGGAGGGCAGGTCGATCGGCGCGATGGCGGAGAAGACGTCCCCCGGCCCGGGGTTGCCGGCGGGTGTCCGTCCCCCGAGGTGGCGCAGCACACCCCACACCGCGTTCAGGGCCGTGGTCACCGCCCCCTCGGCGAAACCACCGGTCCACGACACGTCGTCCCCGGCGAGGAACACCCCCCGCTGGTGCGCGGGCAGCGTGTCCTGCACGAAGTGGGTGAACAGCCGCCGCTGGTACCGGTAGTGGCCGGGCAGGTTGTTCTTGAAGGCCCCCATGAACCACGGTTCGGTCTCCCAGGACACGGCGACCGGCTCCGCGACGATCCGGCCCCGGACGTCCACGTCCGGATAGATCCGCCGCAGATGCCGCAGCATCACCTCCAGCCGCTCGTCGGGAGGGAGCGCGGCGGCCTTCATCGAGTCGTCGTTCCAGGTGTACGACAGACACATCACACCCGGCTCGTGCGGACCGTCGTCGAACAGGTACACCCCTCTCGGCATCCGGTCGGTGAGCGTCATGCCCATCACCGGCCGACCGGTGCGCTCGTCCATGTCCCGCCAGAACGGCCGGTCGACCAGCGCGAACAGCTTCGAGGAACCCATGTAGTGGGTGCGTTCCACCGCCGTCCACAGCTCGGCCGGGAGCAGGTCCTCATCGGTGTCGATCCGGGAGAGCAGCAACCGCACCTGCGGCGTCAGCACCGCCGCCGCGAACTCCTCCGCCCCGTCGGCGGTCACCACCCGGATGCCCCCGCCGGTCCGGCGGACCGCCCTGACCGCGGGCCGCGGCCCCTGCGGATGCAGCGACGCCAGCGACGTCCCCCCAGGCCAGTGCGCCGACCGCCGCGGCACGTGCTCCCACAGCCGCAGCGGCAGCTGCTGCGCGCCGCCGGTCAGTGTCAGATGCCGCTCGTCGGCCCCGGTGTAGACGACCCGCAGGATCTCCAGCATCGAATTGGGGAAGTCGGTGTCCCAGCCACCGGAGCCGAACCCGACCTGACCGAAGATCTCTCGGTGCCGGAACGAGGCGAACGCGGGCGACGACGCCAGGAAACCGTAGAAGGACTGGTCGTCCAGGAGCGGCACCAGCCGGTTCCACAGCGCCTTGACCGTCGCCGTGTCCCGGCGGCGGATCGCCGCGTCCATCGCGGACAGGTCGGCGCCCTCCTCCAGCACCTTGTACCAGGCGTCGTACACCTCCTGGTACACCGACGGCAGGTCCTCGGGCAGCCGGGCGAAGTGCCGCTCGCCACCCACGTCGACGACGGTGTGCGGGGTGGTCGGGGCCATCGGGTTCGGGAACGGCCGCGTCCCCAGCCCCACCAGGTCGACGTAGTGGAACAGGGCGGTGGCCGACGGCGGGAACCGCATCGCCCCCAGCTCGGCGACCGCACCGGGATGCCCGGGAAAACCCACCGTCCGCATCCGGCCGCCGAGCTGCTCCGCCTCGTACACCACCGGCCGCAGACCCAGCCGCATCAGCTCGTACGCCGCGACCAGCCCCGAGATCCCGCCGCCGACCACGGCGACCCGCGTACCGAGCACCCCGGCCGGAACCGATCCCAGCCCCTCCGCGTGCCGCACCCAACGGTCGTACGGGAACGGGAAGTCGGGCCCGAACATCGTCACCGGCGGCGCGGACAGGTCCTCCGCGAGCGCGGTCATCCGGCGCCCCCGCACACGCTGTCGCACGTACCGCCGTACGACCCGGGCCGCCGGTCGCGCAGATACGGCGTGTTCTCGCGGCAGGCGGCAAGCGCCGCCCGGTCGAGGTGTGTCCTGCGGTGCCGTGCCGCCACCGCCCCCCGAGCGTCGACGTGACGCACACGGTTGTGGACGTCTTCACCGGTCAGCTCGGGCCGGCCGTACGCGAGGGCCACACCCGTGCGCGCGCCGATCGCCCGCACACCCCCGGTCAGGCCACCGGCGTCCGGTTCCGCGAGGCCGGCGGTGCGGACCGCGCCCAGCTGATACCCGGTCGCCGGCGTCTCCGGTGCGACCAGCAGCGCCGCACCACCCTCCGCTGCCCGCTCCGCGGTGCGCGCCGGCCGGCCCGGAAATCCGTCGAGGCCCGCGCCGCCACCGGCCCACGCCGGCTGCCGGCAGGCGACACGGACGACTCCGGAAGGCGTCGTCGCTCCGGGGTCTCTCGCCGGGGAATGATCCGTTCCTGAGGAATTCATCGGCCGTTCGTCCCGTGATTCGAGGGCGTGTTGACGTGAACGGAGAAGAGCTATCGGTGCCCGTCGCAGCCGGCAACCCCTAGCCGACTCGGATGGCACCGGTGCCACCAGGGGTGTGTTGCCCGCCGATCGCGACGGCCTCTACAGTGGCGACGTGCCCCGCCGTGAACCGCGTCTACGGCCCCCACGTCATCGGCTCGAACGCCGCGCGCTGGGCTGGTGGACCGCCCAGGCCGCCGTCGTCGTCCTCCCCCCGATCCTGGTACTGGCGCTGCTCACCGCGCTGATCCCACCGGCCCGCACCTGGCTCGGGCTGAGCCTCGCCGTCGTCGCCGCGGCCGGAGCGGCCTACCTGCTGGTGATGCCGGTCTGGCGGTACCGCGTCCACCGCTGGGAAGCCACCGACGACGCCGTCTACGCGGTCTCCGGCTGGTTCTGGCAGCGGGCGCGGATCGCACCACTGGCCCGGCTGCAGACCGTCGACACCGCCAGCGGCCCCCTCCAGCGCATGTTCCGGCTGACCGGACTGGTCGTGACCACCGCGTCGGCGGCCGGACCGATCCGCATCCAGGGCCTGGACCGCGACGTGGCGGCCGAACTCGCCGACGCCCTGGCCACCCGCGCCCAGGCCCTGCCCGGAGACGGCCAGTGACCGACGCGACGGCGGCCCACTGGCAGCGGTTGCACCCGCGCATGCTCGCCATCTGCCTCACCTGGCTGGTCCCGCCGCTGTGCTCGACCCTTCTGACGCTGCTGATCACCGGCGGCACCCCCGACCTGGCCGCCGTGATCACCCTCGGCTCCATCGGCGTGACCTTCCTCGTCGTCTCCGGCGTCTTCGCCCTCCGCCTGCTGACCACCTCGTTCCGCGTCACCGACGACCGGGTCGAGCTGCGCACCGGCGCCCTCCTGCGCCGCCACCGCGCGGTGCCCCGCGACCGCGTCCGCAGCGTCGACATCACCGCCGGCCCCCTGCACCGGGCCCTGGGACTGCGCACCGTCCGCGTCAGCGCCGGCGCCCACGTCTTCGCCGACACCCGGGAACTCTCCCTCGACGGCGTGTCCCGCGACGCCGCCGAGCGCCTGCGCCACCACCTGGCGCCGGACGGCACCGCGGCCGACACCACCCTGGCCGTGCTGCGCCCGCGCTGGCTGTGGTATGCGCCGCTCACCGTCTGGGGCCTGGCCTGGGTCGGCTTCGCCGCCGGCGGGTTCGCCCGGCTCCTCGACTCCCTGCGCGTCAACCCGGCCGACGTCGGCTTTCTCCGCGCCGCCTGGTCCGCCCTGACCGCCCTCCCTCTGTGGGCCGCGATCACCCTGCCCGTCCTCGTCGTCATCCTGCTCGGCGCGCTCACCTCCCTGGTGACGTTCGTCGAGACCTGGTGGGACTACCGGCTCGAACAGGTCGACGACGGCGCACTGCGGCTGCGCCGCGGCATGTTCAACACCCGCTCGCTCTGGCTGGAACGCCGCCGGCTGCGCGGAATCCAGATCGCCGAACCCCAGCCCCTGCGCCTGGCCCGGGGCGCCCGCCTCAACGCCATCGCCACCGGACTGGGCAAGGCCGACGACCGGTCCACCTCCACGAAGAGCGCCCTGCTCCCGCCCGCCTCATGGCGGGAGACGGAACGGGTGGCCGCCGCAGTCCTCGGCGAGGCCCCGGGATTCCTGACCGGCCTCCGCCTGTCCCGGCCGCCCCGGGCCGCCCTGCGCCGCCGGATCACCTGGGCCCTCGCGGCGGTCGTCCTCGCCGAGACACCCCTGCTCGTCCTCGGCGCGCTCCTCACCGACGTACTGCTGCACATCGCCTGGACCTCGGCCCTCGTCCTGGTCCCCGCCGCACTCGCCGCGGCCGTCGACGCCTACCGCAACCTCGGCAGCGGCCTGCACGGCCGCTACCTGGTCACCCGCTACGGCACCTACGCCCGGCGCACCGTCCTGCTCGACCGGTCGGGCATCCTCGCCTACAGCGTCAACCAGTCGGCTTTCCAGCGCCGCGCCGGACTGGCCACCGTCGTCGTGATGGTCGCCGCCGGACGGGGCGGCTACAAGATCCGCGACGTGGCCCTCGCCGACGCCCTCGCCCTCGCCCACGAGGCGACCCCCGGAATGCTGGACGCCTTCCTGGAACCGGCGCCCGCACAGGGCCCCGACGCCCCCGCGGAAGCCCGCGTCCCCCGGAGAACGGACCGTGGGCGCAGCCCCGACCCCGCGTGACGAACACCCGGGAACGGCCCCGCGCCCTGCCCACCCGGGAACGGCCCTGCGTCCGGTACACCCGGGAACGGCCCCGCGTCCGGAACACCCGGGACGCGATCGCCTCCCCGCCCCCGCGCCGCACCCCTCCCAATAGGGGTGCGCTAGGAGCTGTGGTGAAGGAACCCGCTGGTTAGCCTCGCCGGACGGTGTGGGCTATCCACGGTTCTACTCGCCGAAGGTGGGCGCTAGATGATGAATTCGTCCGGGGAGTTCGGAGCATCTGTGCCGAGCGGTGACGGATCGGCAGGAACCGAAGCGGCGACGCGGGCCGCGCAGGACGCCGGAACGGAGCTGCGGCGCCGCCTGGCCGGCCTGCCGGCAGCGGACGCACAGCAGTCGCTCACCGACCTGGTGACCGAACTGGCCGCCGCCGCGCTGCGCCGCCCCGCCGGCGAACCGGTCACGGCCGACGGCACGTTCTTCGAGAACGGCTTCGACTCGCTGACCGCGGTCGAACTGCACAGCAGGCTGACCGCCGCGACCGGCCTCGCACTCCCCGTGACGCTGGCCTTCGACCATCCCACGCCGGCCGCGCTCGCCCGCCACCTCCACGCCGAACTCCTCGGCCTCACCCCGGAACCGGCCGACGCCGGCCCGGCCACCGGTGACACCGACGAGCCCATCGCCATCGTCGGCATGGCCTGCCGCTTCCCCGGCGGCGTCCACTCCGCCGAGGCGCTGTGGCAACTCGTCGAGACCGGCACCGACGCCATCGGCGCGTTCCCCACCGACCGCGGCTGGGACCTCGACGCCCTCCACTCCACCGACCCCGACGCACCGGGCACCAGCTACACCCGCCACGGCGGCTTCCTCTACGACGCCGCCGAGTTCGACGCCGACTTCTTCGGCGTCAACCCGCGCGAAGCCCTCGCCATGGACGCCCAGCAGCGCCTCGTCCTGGAAACCTCCTGGGAAGCACTGGAACGCGCCGGCATCCCTCCCCACACCCTCCGCGACCAGCGCGTCGGCGTCTTCGTCGGCGCCGAGACCCAGGAGTACGGGCCCCGCCTCCAGGACGCCACCGACTCCCTGGAGGGCTACCTCGTCACCGGCAACGCCGCGAGCGTCGCCTCCGGCCGGGTCTCCTACACCCTCGGCCTCCAGGGCCCCGCCCTCACTGTCGACACGGCCTGCTCCTCCTCCCTGGTCGCCCTCCACCTCGCCGCGCAGGCGCTGCGCCAGGGCGAGTGCACGATGGCCCTGGCCGGCGGCGTCGCCGTGATGGCCAGCCCCGCCTCCTTCGTCGCCTTCTCCCGGCAGCGCGGCCTCGCCGCCGACGGCCGCTGCAAGCCGTTCGCGGCGGCGGCCGACGGCACCGCGTGGGCCGAGGGCGTCGGCATGCTGCTGGTCGAACGGCTCTCCACCGCCCAGGCCGCCGGCCACCGCGTCCTCGCCGTCATCCGCGGCTCCGCCGTCAACCAGGACGGCGCCTCCAACGGTCTCACCGCCCCCAACGGCCCCTCCCAGCAACGCGTCATCCGCCAGGCCCTCGCCAACGCCCGCCTGGACACGGCGGACGTCGACGCCGTCGAGGCCCACGGCACCGGCACCACCCTCGGCGACCCCATCGAGGCCCAGGCCCTCCTGGCCACCTACGGCCAGAACCGCACCGGCGCCCCTCTCTGGATCGGCTCCCTCAAGTCCAACATCGGACACGCCCAGGCCGCGGCCGGGGTCGGCGGCGTCATCAAGATGGTCCAGGCACTGCGGCACGGCCGCCTGCCCCGGACCCTCCACGTGGACGAGCCGACCCCGCACGTCGACTGGACCGCGGGTGCCGTACGGCTGCTCACCGAGACGCAGCCCTGGCCCGAGACCGACCGGCCCCGCCGCGCGGCCGTCTCCTCGTTCGGCATGAGCGGCACCAACGCCCACCTGATCCTCGAAGCACCGCCGACCGCCGAACAGCCCCCCGGCCCCCGCACCGCGGCCACCGGTGTCATCGCACTGCCCCTGTCCGCCCGTACCCCCGAAGCCCTCGCCGGACAGGCCGCGAACCTCCTCACCCGCCTCGACGGACCCGACACCGACCTCGCCGACCTGGCCCTCTCCCTCGCCACGACCCGCACCCACTTCCCCCACCGGGCCGTCGCCCTCGGCACCGACCGCGAGCAGATCACACGGGCCCTCACCGCCCTCGCCACCGGCACCCCCTCCGCACACGCCGTCACCGCGACCGGGCCGTCGCCCCGGGGCCGCACCGCCTTCCTCTTCACCGGCCAGGGCTCCCAACGCCTCGCCATGGGCCGCGTACTGTACGCCGCCCAGCCGGCCTTCGCCGCCGCCTTCGACGAGGCCGCCTGGTACCTCGACCGCCAACTCGAACGCCCCCTGGCCGACGCCCTCACCGACGAGGAACTCCTCGGCCGTACCGAGTACGCGCAGCCCGCCGTCTTCGCCGTGGAGGTCGCCTCCCTCGCCCTCCTCCGCCACTGGGGCGTCACCCCCGACGTCCTGGTCGGCCACTCCATCGGCGAGATCGCCGCCGCCCACGCCGCCGGGGTCCTCTCCCTCGCCGACGCCGCCGCCCTGGTCGCCACCCGCGGCCGGCTGATGCAGGAACTGCCCCCCGGCGGCGCGATGCTCGCCGTCCAGGCCACCGAGTCCGACGTCCGCGACACCTTCCCCCACCTCGACATCGCCGCCGTCAACGGGCCGAACGCCGTCGTCGTCTCGGGTCCCGACAGCGCCGTCACCCAGGCCGCGGCGGAGGCGACCGAACGAGGCTGGAAGACCACCCGGCTGCGCACCAGCCACGCCTTCCACTCCCGGCTCATGGAACCGGTGCTCGCCGAGTTCCGCCGCCTGCTGCGCTTCCTCACCTTCCGCGAGCCGAAACTGGCCGTCGTCTCCACGGTCACCGGCCGCCCTGTCGAGCCCGGCCAGTGGACCGACCCCGCGTACTGGGCCGACCACATCCTCCGCCCCGTCCGGTTCGCCGACGCGCTCGACGCGCTGGACGGCGTCACCACGTACGTGGAACTCGGACCGGACGCGACCCTCACCGCCCTCGCGCGCCAGGCGGCCCCCGAAGCGGTCTGCGTACCGCTCCTGCGCCGCGACCACGACGAAGCCACCACCGCCGTCACGGCCCTGGCCACCCTGCACGCCCACGGCACACCGGTGAACTGGTCCGCCCTCTACCCCGACGCCCGCGTCGTGGACCTCCCCACCTACGCCTTCCAGCGGCAGCGTTACTGGCTGGAGAGCACCCCCGCACGCCCCGGCACGTCCGCCGACGCCGCCGACACCCACTTCTGGGACGCGGTCGACCGCGCCGACCTCCCCGCGCTCGCCGCGGAACTCGGCGTCGACACCGGGGCCGTCGCCGACGTACTCCCGGCCCTGGCCTCCTGGCGGGCCCGTGGCCGGGAGCGGTCCCTGATCGACGGCTGGCGCTACCGCGTCACCTGGCACCCGGCGACCGAACCGACCCCTGCCACACTCTCCGGCACCTGGGCCTGGATCGGGGACGACCGCCACGGCCTGGCCGCGGCACTGTCCGCTCTGGGCGCGACCGTCGTCCCGCTGACCGACGCGACGACGCTTCCCACGGACCTCACCGGCGTACTCGCCTCCCCGGCCTCCGTCTCCCAGGCCCTGGAGCTGGTCCAAGCCTTGATCGATGTCGAGTGCACTGCCCCGTTGTGGTTGGTGACGTGTGCGGCGGTGTCGACGGGTCGGGCGGATGGTCCGGTGGATGTGGGTCAGGCTGCGTTGTGGGGTTTCGGGCGGGTGGTGGGTCTGGAGCATCCGGGGTTGTGGGGTGGTCTGCTGGATCTGCCGGTGGTGGTGGATGCTCGGGTGGCGGCTCGGGTGGGTGTGGTGCTTGCGGGTGGTCTGGGGGTGGAGGACCAGGTCGCGGTGCGTGGTGGTGGGGTGTTGGTGCGGCGTCTGGAGCGGGTGTCGTCTGGGGGTGTGTCGTCGGGGGGTGTGGGTGCTGGGTGGCGTCCTCGGGGGACGGTGTTGGTGACTGGTGGTACGGGTGGTCTGGGTGCGGAGGTTGCGCGGTGGGCTGCGGCTGAGGGTGCCGGGCGTGTGGTGTTGGTGTCGCGGCGTGGTCTGGGTGCGGAGGGTGCTGCGGGGCTGTTGGAGGAGTTGCCCTGTGCGGAGGTGCATGCGTGTGATCTGGCTGACCGGTCTGCGGTTGAGGCTCTGCTGACGGTTGTCGGCCGGGTTGATGCGGTCGTGCATGCGGCGGGTGTGGGTGAGGATGCTTCGCTGGTGGAGGCGGATGAGCCGCATGTGAGGCGTGTGCTGTCCGGGAAGGTGGACGGGGCGTTGCATCTGGACGCTCTGGTCGGTGATGTGGACGCGTTTGTGGTGTTCTCGTCGGTCTCGGGGGTGTGGGGCAGTGGCGGGCAGGCGGTGTACGGGGCGGCGAATGCGGCTCTGGACGGGCTGATCGCCCGTCGGCGCGCGGCCGGCCTGCCCGGCACGGCCATCGCCTGGGGACCCTGGGCGCGGATCGGCATGGCCGCCGACCAGGGCGAGACCGAGCTGCTGCGGCGCCAGGGCCTCGTGCCGATGGACCCGCGGCGGGCGGTGGCCGCGCTGGCCGACGCGGTGGGTCGCGACGAGGGCGCGCTGACGATCGCCGACGTCCGCTGGGACGACTTCCTGGCGCTCTTCGCTGCCACGCGTCCGCGTCCGCTCTTCGACGAACTCCCCGAGGCCGGGACGCCCGCCGTCGCCGAGACGGTGTTCTCCACGTTCGGCCAGCGGCTGGCCGGCCTGCCCGCCGGGGAACGGGAGCGGTTCGTCAGCGATGTCGTGCGGTCGCAGGTGGCGGTGGTGCTGGGGCATGTGTCGGGTGAGGCGGTGGCGCCGGGGCGTGCGTTCAGGGAGCTGGGTTTTGATTCGCTGACGGCGGTGGAGTTGCGGAACCGGTTGCAGGGTGCGACTGGTCTGGTGCTTCCGGCGACGTTGGCGTTCGACTATCCGAGTGTGGAGCGGCTGGCGGCGTTCCTGCTGGGTGAGTTGAGTGGTTCGGTGGAGGCGGTGGGTGCGGTGCCGGCCGCCGTCGGTGGTGGTGGTGACGATCCGGTTGTGATCGTGGGGATGGGGTGCCGGTTCCCGGGGGGTGCGGATACGCCGGAGGCGTTGTGGGGGCTGGTCGCTTCGGGTGGGGATGCGGTTGGTGGGTTCCCGGTGGACCGGGGCTGGGATCTGGAGTCGTTGTACCATCCGGATCCGGATCATGCGGGGACGTCGTATGTCCGTGAGGGCGGGTTCCTGTATGACGCCGGTGAGTTTGATGCGGGGTTGTTCGGGATCTCGCCGCGTGAGGCGTTGGCGATGGATCCGCAGCAGCGGTTGCTGCTGGAGACGTCGTGGGAGGCGTTCGAGCGCGCCGGGATAGACCCGCTGTCGCTGCGCGGTGAGCAGATCGGCGTATTCGCAGGCTCCAACGGCCAGGACTACGCCTCCCAGCGGCAGGACATCCCCACCGACCTGGAGGGATACCTCGGTACCGGCACGTCCGGCAGTGTCGTCTCCGGGCGCATCTCCTACACCTTCGGGTTCGAAGGGCCGGCGGTGACGGTGGACACGGCGTGTTCGTCGTCGCTGGTCGCGCTGCACCTGGCGGTGCAGGCCCTGCGGTCCGGTGAGTGCTCCATGGCTCTGGCCGGTGGCGTCACCGTCATGTCCACCCCGGACGCGTTCATCGACTTCTCCCGGCAGCGGGGGCTTGCTGCGGACGGTCGGTGCAAGCCGTTCGCCGCGGCGGCGGACGGGACGGCCTGGGGCGAGGGCGCGGGGATGCTACTGGTGGAGCGGCTCTCGTCGGCGCGTGCCGCGGGCCGTCGCGTG
>NZ_JAGMUE010000280.1:0-2291 GCF_019049165.1 Streptomyces sp. AC627_RSS907 | reverse complement strand
TCTGGCTGCGTCCGAGGTGGATGTGGTGGAGGCGCACGGGACCGGGACGAGTCTGGGTGATCCGATCGAGGCGCAGGCGTTGCTGGCGACGTACGGCCAGGGGCGGGACCGTGGCGGTGAGCCGTTGTGGCTGGGTTCGGTGAAGTCGAACATCGGTCATACGCAGGCGGCTGCGGGTGTTGCCGGGATCATCAAGATGGTGCTGGCCATGCGGCACGGTGTGCTGCCGGCGACGTTGCACGTGGATGAGCCGTCCCCGCACGTGGAGTGGGCCTCGGGCGCGGTGCGCCTGCTGACCGAGGCCCAGCCGTGGGAGGTGGTCGAGGCCCGGTCACGGCGGGCGGGCGTGTCCGCGTTCGGAGTCTCGGGAACGAACGCGCACGTCATCCTTGAGGAGCCTCCGGCGCTGGAACCGGCCCCGGTTCCGGTCCCTGCACCGACCGTGGGCCTGCCGACGGTCCTGCCAGTGGTGCCGGTGCTGTTGTCCGGACAGACACCGAACGCGCTGCGGGCACAGGCGGAGCGTCTGCGGACGGCTGTCGACGGGGCCGACCTGCTCGGGATCGGGGCTGCGTCGGTGGCGCGGGCTGCGTTGGCGCATCGGGCGGTGGTGCTGGCGGGTGATCGGGCCCAGCTGGTGGGTGGGCTGGATGCGGTGGCGGCGGGTGCGGGCGCTCTGCGTGGGGTGGCTCGTGCTGGTCGGGTTGCGTTCCTGTTCACGGGGCAGGGTGCGCAGCGGGTGGGGATGGGCCGGGGGTTGTATGAGGCGTTCCCGGTGTTCGCGGATGCGTTCGATCAGGTGGCGTTGCATGTGGACGTGCATCTGGACCGTCCGTTGTCAGCCGTGTGGAGCGACGAGGATCTGATCCACCGGACCGGGTACGCGCAGCCTGCGTTGTTCGCGGTCGAGGTGGCGTTGCATGCTCTGGTCGCGTCGTGGGGTGTGCGGGCCGATGTCCTGCTCGGCCATTCGGTCGGTGAGATCGCGGCGGCGTACGCGGCCGGGGTGTTGTCGCTGGAGGATGCCGCCACGCTGGTGACGGCTCGGGGTCGTTTGATGCAGGCGTTGCCGTCTGGTGGGGCGATGCTCGCGGTCATGGCCTCCGAGGCGGAGGTGGCGGCCGAGTTCCCCGACGTTGACATTGCCGTGGTGAACGGGCCGGGTTCGGTGGTGGTGGCCGGGTGTGAGGCCGACATCGACCGGGTTGCCGGGCGTGGTTGGAAGACGTCGCGTCTGCGGACCAGTCATGCCTTCCACTCGCGGTTGATGGAGCCGATGCTGGCGGAGTTCCGTGCGGTGGTGCGCGGACTGGACTTCAGCGAGCCGTCGGTGCCGGCGGTGTCGACGGTGTCTGGGCGGGTGGTGGAGCCGGGGCAGTGGTCTGATGCGGAGTACTGGGTGGAGCAGGTCCGGCGGCCGGTCCGGTTCGCCGACGCGATCAGCGCGCTCGACGACGTCACCCGGTTCGTGGAACTGGGGCCGGACGCGGTGCTGAGTGCGCTGGTGCAGCAGCCGGAGACGGTTGCTGTTCCGCTGCTGCGCCGTGACCGGGACGAGGTCACGACCGTGCTGACGGCGTTGGCGGCCTTGTATGTGGATGGCGTGTCGGTGGACTGGTCGCCGCTGTTCACCGGGGTCCAGCCGGCCGAGCTGCCGACGTACGCCTTCCAGCGGGAACGGTACTGGCTGGAGAGCCAGGCGGCGAAGCCTGTCACCGACCCGGTCGAGGGCGGGTTCTGGGACACGGTGGAGCAGGGCGACCTGACCAGCCTCGCGGCGCAGCTCGGCCTCTCGGAATCCTCGTTGGAGAACGTGCTGCCCGCGTTGGCGTCCTGGCGCGCCCAGGGCAGGGAGCGGTCCCTGATCGACGGCTGGCGTTACCGGGTCACCTGGCAGCCTGCCGAACTGCCGTCGGCTGAGCTGACGGGGCGATGGGTTCTGGTCGGTGAGGACGTACACGGCCTCGGCGCGGTGCTGACCGGGCTCGGCGCGTCGGTGATCGAGGTTCCTGCCGGTTCCCGGGCCGACCTGGCTGCCCGGCTTGAAGGACTCGAAGTCTCCGGCATCGTGGCGGCCGGGGGCGGCCTCGGCCTCAGCGAGGCGCTTGCCTTGGTCCAAGCCTTGATCGATGTCGAGTGCACTGCCCCGTTGTGGTTGGTGACGTGTGCGGCGGTGTCGACGGGTCGGGCGGATGGTCCGGTGGATGTGGGTCAGGCTGCGTTGTGGGGTTTCGGGCGGGTGGTGGGTCTGGAGCATCCGGGGTTGTGGGGTGGTCTGCTGGATCTGCCGG
>NZ_JAGMUE010000279.1:0-401 GCF_019049165.1 Streptomyces sp. AC627_RSS907 | reverse complement strand
GGTGTGTACGGGTCGTCGGCGCGGGTGACCAGTGGCGGTGACAGGAAGGTGGCGGTGGAGGTTCCGGCGTTGTCCGCGGTGGTGCTGAAGGCGGCGAAGCCGCTTGGTGCTCCTGCCGCCGGGCCGTCGGTGTCGGTGCGGGCGCCGGCGGCCGGTGCCACCGGTGATGTGGAGGTCACCGCGGCGGTGGACGGCGGCCGGCTGAACCGGGTCGTGTTCGCCGCCCAGGTCGGTAACGGGCCGTGGCGGACCCTGGGTTCGGCCGACCACGCCCCCTACAGGGTGACCCAGCACCTGCCCGGCACGGTGCGGGCCGGAACACCTCTGCGCTACAAGGCCGTCGTGATCGACAGCGCCGGACGCACGGCGAGCGCCACCGCGGCCACCACCGCCGGACAACC
>NZ_JAGMUE010000278.1:0-863 GCF_019049165.1 Streptomyces sp. AC627_RSS907 | reverse complement strand
CCGTCGCCCAGGCCCTGATCGCCTTCCTGGCCGCGCAGCACACCGAGCGCGACGGGCACACCCGCCGCCTGATCAACGCCTGTTGGGGCATCTTCGGGCACGGCAACGTCGCCGGCGTCGGCCAGGCCCTGCTGGAGTCCGGCCCGACCGCCATGCCCTACCTCCAGGGCCGCAACGAACAGGCCATGGTGCACGCCGCCGTCGGCTACGCACGGCAGTGCGACCGGCTCGCCACGCAGGCCGTCACCACCTCGATCGGCCCCGGCGCCACCAACCTCGTCACCGGCGCGGCGCTGGCCACCATCAACCGGCTGCCCGTGCTGCTGCTGCCCGGCGACACCTTCGCCACCCGCCCAGCCGACCCGGTCCTCCAGCAACTCGAAGTGCCCTACGCCGGCGACGTCTCCGTCAACGACGCGCTGCGCCCGGTCAGCCGCTACTTCGACCGCGTCACCCGCCCCGAGGCGCTGATCCCGGCCGCGCTGGCGGCCATGCGGGTGCTGACCGACCCGGCCGAGACCGGCGCGGTCACCCTCGCGCTGCCGCAGGACGTGCAGGCCGAGGCGTACGACTGGCCCGAGGAGTTCCTCGCCGAACGCGTCTGGCACGTGCGCCGCCCGGCGCCCGACCCCGCCGCGCTGGCCGAGGCCGCCGAGGCCGTCCGCCGGGCCCGCCGCCCGCTGCTCGTCGCCGGCGGCGGCGTGCACTACAGCGAGGCCGAGGACGCGCTGCGCGCCCTCGCCGACGCCACCGGCATCCCGGTCGCCTCGACGCAGGCCGGCAAGGGATCGCTGCGCCACGACCATGTGGCCGACGTCGGCGGCGTCGGCCACACCGGCACCGCCGCCGCCAACGACCTGGCC
>NZ_JAGMUE010000277.1:0-581 GCF_019049165.1 Streptomyces sp. AC627_RSS907 | reverse complement strand
TATCCGAACGGCGCCGGCGGCCGCAGTTTGGCAACGTTGCTAGTGCGCAGGTAGTCGCGCAGTCCGTCGCCGAGCGGGGCCCAGCGCTCGGTGCGGCCGAGCGCCCGGTAGACGGCGCGGTCGAACTCGGCCGGGCCGAAGCCGTCCACCGGCCGGGCCGCGAGCCGCTCACGCGCCCGCGCGTACGCCGCCCGCACCTGGCCGGCGCTCTCGCCGAGCCCGTACCGGCCCGGGTCGCCGGCCAGCCAGCCGAAGAGCACCTCGCGCTGGCGCAGCAGCGCCGCGGCCTGTCGGACGTCGAAGTCGTGCCAACTCCACGGCCCGACAACGCTGTCCAGCACCATCCGGCCGGCGCGGTCCGGGAAGAGCGTCGCGTACGCCGCGCCCAGGTAGCTGCCGTAGGAGACGCCGAGGAAGTGGGTGCGGGGCTCGCCGAGCGCGGCGCGGATGGCGTCCATGTCGCGCGCCGTCGCCTCGGTGGACAGCCCGCCGAGCGCCGCCGGGCCCGCGCCGTGGGAGCAGTCATCGGCCAGGTCGCGCAGCGCTGTGAGGTGGCGCCGCTCGCCGGCGGCGTCGGTCGG